>MNJS01000053.1 GCA_001920395.1 Thaumarchaeota archaeon 13_1_20CM_2_39_20 | reverse complement strand
TCGTTATCTAGTTTTATTTTTCCAAAGTAAATATTCTCAAGCTCGTTGTATTCATCCATCAAAACAGGAATGTCCTCAAAACCAATCTCTCGAGTTCCAGTAATTCTCTTGTATAGTAATAGGAGAATAGATTTTGGGGTGCCATATCTAAGCCAGGCTTGTGATGTTAGAACATTTCCCAAAGATTTTGAGATCTTCTTGCCACCTTTGTCAAGAAACATCTCGTATTTTACATGAGTAGGATGTGGAAATCCCAATATCTCATCAGCCACCCAGTCGTTTACCTTAACTGAGTCCATGATGTCTTTGCCGTATGCTTCAAATCGTATGTCAAAGACTTGCCATCTGGCAGCAAATTCTACCTTCCATGCAAGCTTACCGAGATCCCTTGTGATGTCAGCAATTCCGTCATGTCCGCATCCTGGTATGACCTTCGAACCGATAGTGGAACCATTGCACTTGTACTTGATCTTCTTTTCACCAGGCAAGTATTCGTAGGCTATCGCAGTATACAATCTTCCACAGTTTGCACAGACAGGAAAGTAAGGTAAGACGTCTTTATATTTTTCCTGACCTACCATCTCGGCAATTTTTTCACCAATTTTTTTGCTGTTAACTAATATGGTATGAATCTGTTCTTTCAATAGTCCCTTTCGATAGGTGTCTATTCCGCGCTCAAATCGGTACTTGATGCCAAGCTTGTCGAGACCATCAAGAAGAATGCTACTCATGTGAAGCCCGTAAGAATCGTGGCAATCAAAGGGATCAGGAATGAGAGAAACAGGTTTTGCAATGTGCTCGTTCAGCCAATCTGGTAATCCTTCCGGAATTTTGCGAAGTCCGTCCACATCGTCTGAATACGCAATCAATTCTGATTTGTATCCAAAGTTTTCAAGAGCAAGTTTTACCCCATAAGCTCTTACAGCGTCACCTAAACTTCCAATATGGGGAATTCCTGATGCCCCAAGGCCACTTTCTACTGTGATAAGAGAAGTATTTCTACCAAGAGCCCTTTCTCTCTCCAGAAGCTCGTGAGCGAGCTTGTCTATCCAAGTTCCTTTGCCTATGATTTGCTGTTCTTCCATTATGCCAATTCCTTTGACATGTATGGACCTAGGGGCAAGTATCCAAGTTTTCTATAATATTCCCTTGTGCCAATCGCACTTATTACCAACAATCTCTTTGCGTCATATTCTTCTTTAGAAACTCTCTCAGCCTCTTTCATCAATCTTTTTCCTAGACCTAGATGTTGTATGCTGTTTCTATTACGCTCTCCTAGTCTAAGAGATTTGCCATAAACGTGAAGTTCTCTCACAACGCATACGTTATTCGTAACCTCTTTTCTATGAGCGTTAACACTTGGTTTTCGTAGCCTCAAAAATCCAAATATTTTATCTTTTGAGTCATCATATGATAAGAAGATTTCATGACCACCCGACGATTCATAATCATCTCGCTGCAGTTTGATATCGTCAATATTTACTGGATCTTCTAATAACCCCGCTTCTCTGCACCTAATACATTTGCAAGACAAATTCTGTTTGTTGAGGCTCTGCTGAACTATTTGCCTTAGGTTGCCAAGCTTGGGGCCTGCAATTATCTGTTCAGAAGATATTTCTCGTTGCAGTCTCATTATTCGCATCCACCTTGGAATCATTTTCTTAATTTCGCTAAGCACCCTTATCATATCGTCCTCGGAATAGGGTGTGAACTTGCCTTCTCTATATGACTGGTAAAGTGCGGTATTTTCTAGTATTAGAGTGGGATAAATCTTGAGCATATCAGGTCGGAAAGAAGGATCAGAAAAGAGTTTTCTGAAATCCTCTATATCTTCTTCCGGGCTCATTGTAGGAAGTCCAGGCATCATGTGGGCCACAATTTTGTAACCTGCATCCTTTGATATTTGAAAAGATTCAATCACATCATTGAAGGTATGTCCCCTGTTAACAATTTCATAGACTTTCTCGTGAAGAGTCTGAACTCCGATCTCAACTCTTGTTACTCCATACTCTAGCATCCAATCAACATGTCGCTTCTTACAATAGTCAGGTTTTGTCTCTATAGTAAATCCAACATTTCGTATGTTGGCAGTTTCATTATTTTTCTTTGCACATTCTATATCAGGTGAATCAAATCCATTCAATGCGTCAAAACAAGATTTGATGAAATTAGTTTGATAATCACGTGGCATGAAAAGAAATGTTCCTCCAACAATTACTAATTCAAGCTTGGTACTGTCATGTCCATAAGATATTAGATGCTCGAGTTTGTCAAGAATCTGCTTTTTTGGATCGTAGTGATTTGCTATCGCATTCTGTGTTGAAGGTTCTCTGCCCGTATAGCTGTTAGGCGTATTGAATTCCACACCTCCAGGACAATAAGTACATCTTCCATGAGGACATGCATAGGGTTTTGGCATTAGCGCAATTACAGCTACTCCAGATGATGTCTTGACAGGCTTCCTTACTAATGCATTCTGTAGTTTTTCAAAATCAGAACCACTAACAGATGCAAGTATCTCATAGTTTCTTGGTATCCGCTCCAAAGAGTATTTGATACAGATTCGCTTAATCTCTCTCTTGACGTCCTTGTTTGTGGGATTGTTAATGGAAAGAAGATTTTGGGAAATCTCTTTACAAGCATATCCAAAGCTTATCTCTGTGCGTTGCACTACTTGTTAGAACAAATTTGGGTATTAAATCCTAATCTAGTGTCTAGGATGATACCACTTGTACGGTTCGAATCGAAGCGATTTCGTTATCAGGTACATATCCGAACCAGCAAAATCTTCATGGAGTAACTATGTTACGCAAGGTATTTTGTAAGCGAATCCCTTTAAATTCCAAGAGCATGATAAGATGACGGTAGGATACGTGGCAGTTCACTGTGATACTGGTAAAGAATTGCATGTATTCGAGCGCATAACTGATATTCGCATAGTCAGAGAAGCAAACATCGTGATAGGGCTTTACGACATTATATGTAAAGTCGAAACTGATAGCACAAAAGAACTAGAAGATGCAGTTATGAGGATAAGAAAGATTCCACATGTACAAACGACAATGACTCTACTGGTCTTCTAGTTGTTAGACTATGCTATCCTAAGAGAATCAACGTAAACGCCCCTTTTTTCTATGATTGAGCCTACCTGCCTGCTATGCAGTCCATGTTTTTTGAAGATCTCATCTATCCGTTCTTCTTCCTCTTCTGGGGAAATCAGACAAAAACCTATTCCCATATTGAAGGTCTTGTACATTTCCTCTTTTTCCACATCCTCATTTTCTATTATCTGGAATATCTCTGGAGGCTCAGGCAAATTATCTAGCATGTAACCTATCTTTTTTAAACGCAAAAGTTTCGTAAAGGAGCCGCCCGTTATATGCGCGAGTCCATGTATATCGCATTCGCTTAAAGCTTCAAGAACTGGTTTTACATAAATTTCGGTGGGTGCAAGAAGTGCATCTCCCAATGTGCCGAGTCTCTTTATCCTGTGTCGTAGCGAGTATTTTGGCAGCAAAACCTTTCGGGCAAGCGAGTACCCATTAGAATGAAGTCCACTACTTTTTACACCGATTATTACATCGCCAGGAGTTATCGCATCTCCAAGTATCATATCCTGCTTATTGAGAATGCCAACTACCGTTCCAGCCAAATCAAAGGAAAAATGCTTTTCTGACATAAGATCAGGCAGAATAGCTGTTTCACCTCCAACTATGGGCACTTCAGCTTTTTTGGCACCTCTTACAAGTCCCCTCACTATTTGTTTGAAGATTTCTTGATCATTTCTGTTTGCCGCAATATAATCGACGAATGATATTGGCATGGCACCAGTACATATGATATCATTAACATTCATCGCAACACAATCGATGCCTACAGTATCATACTTTTTCATCATTTGTGCTATGATAACTTTGGTTCCCACCCCGTCCGTATGAGTAGCTAGTAGCTTACCCCCTGGCATTTCTACAATGCCCGCATAATGTCCAAATCCAGACATTGTTTTAACTCTCTTTTGTAGCTTGTGAGTGGATGATATGAGCCGTCCTATAGTAGCCTGACTCTGCCTTATTTTCTTAATGTCTATGCCAGCATCTTTGTAAGTAATTCCCAATGACTCTGCTGCTTTTGCTCAAGATAAAAGAATTTTGTGTCACTGTAAAGTGGGCTAAATGCTCTTCTGAGTAAAAAGATCTAGCATTGTTCTTCCCTTGTCGGTTATAAAATAAACCATATTTGATCCCATTGGTTCTTTTCTTACGAAATTATACGTTATACACAGATGTAGGTAGTTTAGGAATGATCTCTTCATTCTAATATTAGATTTTACATACAGATTTGAGAATGTCATTGCGCTGCATTTCAATTGATATAATAACTTGAGAATAGATATTGTACTAAAATCACGGGCTCTAGCCCTTACTGCATCTAGCACCTGTTCGTCTCTTTTTATGATAAAGTCGGAAAATTGGTCCGCTACCTCTATTGGTATGTAGGTCATTCTTGTTTTCATATTACAGTAATGGTACGGTATTGTACCTTATTAATTGTAACGGAAGAATTTTTTGAGCTGCCCAATAGCTTTTTTGAACTAATACAATTTGTTTTTATGCATGATCTTCTCAATTCTCACATGCATAGCGCCTTTGTTCTTATGAATGCAGAGCTTGGCAAAGAGACTCAGATTGTAAATGAACTCAAAAAAGTCTCGCATGTAAAGGAAGTTTATCCAGTATACGGTGTTTATGATGTCTTGATGGTTATAGAGTCAGATTCAATGGAAGCGTTACGTGAAACTATTACGAGCAAAGTTAGAAAATTAGATGGTATCAAGTCCACTCTAACTATGATAATAGTCAAAGATCAATAATTTTATTCGTGGAGCTAGACGGCTGTATGTAGTTTGTTTCAAATCTCTGTCTTTACACGAGACCCTTTTCCTAAATTTAGCTGATCATCACAAATAATAGAATATGACTCGGCAAAGTAGGAGGTTGGCAGATAATAACGCTCTTCTTCTATTAGGATGGCTTGGAGAACTTGTCTTGGCCAGCTGGATACTATCGGAGGGAGCAGAACATCTCTCAGAAAGATGGGGTGGAAGATTCGTGGGTCGAAGCTTACTTAGTATAGCTACTACGCTGCCAGAAATTGGTATTGTAGTAGCTGCAGCAAAGGACGGTGCATACGGCACTGCAATTGGGTCAGCACTTGGCAGCAATTTGTTCATGATGACATTAGGATTGTCAATAATGTTAATTATTGCGACAACCAAACTTTCCAAGGCTCCGCAAAAATTCATCGACGTAAGAGAATTTAAACTCGACAAAATTCTTCTTGTTGTCACAGCCATTGCAGGTGCAATTATGTTTGTTGATGGTTATGATGTCGTGGATGGCATTATATTTACAGGACTGTTTGGAGCGTACCTGTACCTCGCGTTCAGAGAAATGAAAGGAGAAAAATCCCTCAAACCACTTGAAGCTGAACTTCATAATGATCATCTCAACAAGAAGTCAAAAAAACACTTTGCACGTTCAATGATACTCTTTGTGGCAGGTACTATTGGAATTTTTGTCGGAGCGGAACCATTCGTTCATTCACTTGGAGGAGTCTCTTCAGACATGGGAATTTCGGTTGTAGTTTTGGCAGTAATTATTAGTCCACTAGCAGGGGAAATGCCAGAAAAAATCTCGATGATTCTTTTAGCAAGAAAGGGAAGGGAAGGCGTTTCAATTGCAGTTGCAAATGTTCTAGGCTCAAAAATCCTAAACAATACTTTGCTACTTTCTGTAGCGATTTTTGCAGCTATGAGCTACAAGGGATTTACCGCAAAGATTCCAAACACCTCTCTCTTAGAAGATCAGATGATACTTGTTACTGTAATCACTATTATTGCATTAGTACCAATGTTTAGAAATAAACTAGATATAAAATCAGGTATTCTACTACTGGTTCTTTACGCAATTGGAATCGGATTCCAGTTTATTCTTCCATCTTTTTAGATTGGAGTTGCTTTGATAAAATCAGCCTTTATGGATGGAGTTATGCATGGAAGTGCATTCCATTGAAGAACATTTCGTGAATCATTGCCTACCGACGATATATTCTGAAGTAACGTTGGCAGATTGTGTACTATCCTTACAGATTTGCCAGGGCACTTGATCTTACCATTTTCTATTATCCTGATTCCACTTCTTGCAGTGCAAGAAAAATCGCCACGCTCTGGGTTAACTGGATATGTGTACCACAGTCTCCCTACGAGAAGACCTTTCTTTGTTTCACCTATGATCTCCTCTTTTTTCACACTTCCTTCTTTTATTCTTAAGTTGTGCGGAAGCGGTATTGGTATCGGGTGAGCATCTCTTCCCATCGGAGAACCCATTCTTGTAGCATTACCACTTGACTGAGTACCCTCCTTGAAAGCATGAAATGAGTCTGAGAAAGTATTAGAAAAGATTCCTGACTCGATAAGATACTTGGGTGCAGTAGGCATTCCCTCATCATCAAATGGCTTACTTCCTATTCCTTCAGGGCTGTGTGGATCATCGATTAAGCTAAGTTCTTCAGAAGCAATTTTTTTCCCTAACTTATCTGTGAAGCAGCTTCTCTTCTCGGAATATGTCTTAAGACTAAAGTTTGAAGCAAAAACAAAAGCTAACATATCACCTACCGCGTACGGCTCAAAAATTACAGTGTAAGTGTCAGATGCGCAAGTTGCAGGATTTATTGAATTCATACACATTTCAGAAGCTTCTCTTCCAATAATTTCAGGAGAAAATGCATCAAGGGTTCTTGAGCAAATTGCTCCGATTCCACTAACGGGACTAGTTCCGCTATCAGAATCGGCGTTTATAATGCCTGCAATGTATGTTGATTTTTCTGAGCAATTCAATCCACGAGTATTCATAATTTCAAATTCTTCTGAAACTATATTTAGCGAACCCGAAATTCTTGTTATTTGCTTGTGCATAGCAGAATTTATCATAGTATTTGCGATGTCAATTGCTTGAGAACCAGAAATTTTATCAAGTCTCTTGTCGTATGTCTTTTTGATTTTTCTGTACTTGGACGTAAAAGGAAGAGATTTCCAAAATGTTTTCGGTTGAACAAAGGACTTTATCTGCAAGGCCCTCTGGAAAATATCATCCTCAGAATCCGATATACTTGCTCTTGCTGACAATATCTTTTTCTTATCGATTATACGTACGGCAAGACCTTCCTCGTTGTTCTGTTTTGTCTCAGCTATCTCAGAGTCTGTTATTCTTACCGTAGTTATCTTTCTGCGAATGAATACGGTTTCACATTCGTCTAATTGCAAACTTCTGGCTTTTCGTAGTATGCTTTCGCATTTCGACAACTAGCTTCTCCTGCTACTTTTGTATCTGTATCTATCTAGTTTAATTAATTCATGGTATGACCCAAACTTAGATGCATCTTGGATTTCGTCTAATGGGTCTTCATGCTCATCTGAGCTAAAGGTCTTGATAATTTTGTAGGAAGTTGTTCGTTGCACAGGAATCCTATCCGCTTGCCTAATCAATCTCCTTATCTCTTTTGGTTTTAATAGTTGGCCATTCAGTGCACCTGCAGCAGTAGAGATACTCTCGTTGATGAGGGTCCCTCCGAAATCATTTGCTCCCCATGCAAGCAAGAGCTGTGCCATGTTTGAACCCTCCTTGACCCATGAAGTCTGTATGTTGTTTATGTAGTTATTTAGCATAATGCGCGATATTGCGTGCATTAATAGCACGTCTCGTCCATCAGCACCACTCTTCAAACCTGAGTGCAAATTCTGCTTGTACATTGGTGCCTCCGAATGAATGAAATTCAAAGGCACAAATTCAGTAAAACCGCCCGTTTCCTTTTGTATGTCACGTATAAGTTCTATATGTTTTGCTCTATCCTCTGGCGTTTCAATATGACCAAACATTATTGTTGATGTTGAAGGTATGCCTATTTTGTGTGCAGTCTTAATGACTTCGATCCATTTCTTAACACTAATTCTTCCAGGTGAAATCTTATCACGGATAGGCTGATTCAGAATTTCAGCAGCAGTACCAGGTAGAGAATTCACACCAGCATCTTTTAATAATTTCAAGTATTCTTTCACGGAGAGATTTGATTGCACAGCT
Source organism: Thaumarchaeota archaeon 13_1_20CM_2_39_20 (assembly GCA_001920395.1). Lineage (GTDB taxonomy): Archaea > Thermoproteota > Nitrososphaeria > Nitrososphaerales > Nitrosopumilaceae > Nitrosotalea. The sequence goes on along the minus strand of MNJS01000053.1, from coordinate 5,338 downwards.
CCGTAAAGTACCTCCTCTGGAGAAAAGCCATGAATGTGAATATCTCCTACTTCCTTTTTGATTGCACGACAGATGTTCTCATACATATGTCCATCCATATCTGGTGGAAGACCAGCTTGAACACAAATCTCTGTAGCGCCAAGGGCCCTTGCTTCCTTTGCTCGTCTGACTATCTCATCTATAGGTAGAAAGTATCCCTCCTCTTCACGAAAATCTCTGCTGAAAGCACAGAATCCACATTGCTTTATGCATACATTGGTAAAGTTGATGTTTCGGTTTATCACGTAGGTTACCACATCTCCAATTCTTCGTTTACGAAGATCGTCTGATACCATTCCAATTAAATGAAAATCAATCCCTTTTGCGTAAAACAATCTGGTGGCCTCGCTTGCAGAAACTTCCTTTTCAGATAAAGCCCTGTCCAATGTTTCTGCGATTAGAGGATCTGACTGTCTTAACAATGAATCAAACGTTGATGATTGTATATTCATTTAAGGTACTCGCCTTTTACAAGTCCATCGAAATCAGCCATTTCCATAACTCTGGATTTCAAATCAGAATTAACATATGACAAGAATTCAGGATAAACCGGAAATCTTGCCCTTAGCTCGAAACCTGCATTGGCGCAATTTTTTTCTACAGACTCAATTGATGGCCAAGGAAATTCCGGATTCACATAATCAGGAGTAATTGGAGAAATCCCTCCCCAGTCATTTATTCCCACGGAAAGGAAACCAGAATAAGAAATCGGAGAAAGGTTTGGAGGTATCTGAATATTCATTTTCGGCATAATTATTCTCGTTAGTGCAACGAGCGTCTTGAAATATCTTTCGTGTGGACCTTGATTATTCTTCATGGCAGTATCAGGTTTGGGCTGAAAGTTCTGCAAGATTAGTTCCTGAATATTACCAAATTTCTTGTGGATATCTCTTATAGCATAGATCGAGTCAATCAATTCAAATGGACTTTCTCCAATACCTATTAGGAGTCCGGTGGTCATGGGTATTCCAAGTTCGCCCGCATTTTCTAAGACTTTGATTCTTGCTTTGGGGTTCTTACTTGGTGCAAATTCATGTGGCATCCCCTTCTCAGAAAGTCTTTCGACAGAGTTTTCAAGCATCAAACCCAGACTTACATTTGTTTTTTTTAGCTCGTTCATCTCAGCCTTTGTCAGGTTGCCCGCGTTAGTGTGTGGGAAGAGTCCAGCGGTTAGTGCTATTTCTGATGCATGTGCCAAATATTCAGCAGTACTAGCAAAGCCATTTTGTTTTAGCCAAGTTCTTGCTTCTTGGTACTTCTGTTCTGGTCTTTCGCCTGTGACAAAAAGGGCCTCGGTACACTTGTACTTCCTACCAATTTCAACTAAATTCTGTATATCGTATTTTGACATCATGGAGATCTTTGTTTGCGTTGGTTCTGATTTGTAGGTACAGTACGAACAAGTGTCCCGACAGAGGTTAATCAGATTAAAAAATACTTTTCTTGAATATGTAACTTTACGTCCTTTGTTTTCATTTCGTAGAAACTCGGCCGCTTTGCATAGCTCCGAAGGATCTTTTTCTGCGTCTTGATAAATCTGGTATGACTCATCCGTTGATGGCTCTCTTCCACCCATTAACTTGTTTAGCAATTCAGAATTTAGGATGAGTTTACTCAACTAGTCATGTAGCTTAAGCAGTTGTATTTATGCTTGTACTACTGAGCTCTATTGGGTCTCTCTTGCAAGATTAGGTTTACATCCATAGTCTTACCGTCTCGAATTATCTTTAGTGTAATTGTATCGCCGATAGATCTCTGATCCTGCAAGTAATTGAGAATATCTTCAATTTTTTCTACAGAATTTCCATCTACCGCGATGATCATGTCACCGCCCACTTTGTACTTCACTCCGTCAATTGTCTTGATTTCCTTGTATCCTTTCAAACCAGCTTTTGCTGCGGGACTGTCAGGAACTACATCTTGGATTAGAAAGCCATTTTGGACAGAAAGTTCGAGGGTACTTGACAAGTCAGGATCTATGCTGGTACCGGATATTCCAAGCCAAGGATGTTTGTAGTGCCCGTCCTGTATGAGAACAGGAACTATTCTTTTCATAGTGTTTGAAGGGATTGCAAAACCTATACCTGAGAACTCTCCTGTGCCTGATTGAATCGCGGTGTTGATTCCAATTACATCGCCTTGCATGTTAAGCAGTGGACCACCAGAATTACCTGGATTTATTGCAGCGTCAGTTTGAATAACATTGGGTATTGAAAATGAACTAGCGTCAGGGGGTGTTAACAACCTGCCTAGCTGACTAATTATTCCAGACGTCATGGAGCCTGTTAATCCAAAAGGACTCCCTATTGCAGCCACTTCGTCGCCTATTCTAAGCTTAGACGAGTCTCCAAGTTGTAGTGGATGAAAAATTTCGGGGTTGGCATCTACTTTGACAACTGCAAGATCTGCAAACGTATCCGTCCCGATAACTTTGGCTGAATAAGATTGTCCGTCATGGAATACAGCTCTAATCGTCAGGGCATTACTCACGACATGATTGTTTGTTATGATATGGCCATTAGTATCGTACACAATTCCAGAACCAATGTCCCTATCAATTGAAGAATCATTTGATTTACGAACTATTATCTGAACTACCCCTTCATCAGATTTAGCGAACAGATCAGCAAGATTTAGTGAACCTTTCAAATTCGGATTAAATTGATTGATGATGCCATATGTCGTGTCTGGCTGGTGTGCGGCATCGGTCTTTGCGGGTGCTAGGACAAATATGAGGACTAGTGACATTATAATCACCCCATAAACTCCACCCAAGATGGCAGTAGTCTTGTCCAAGAAGCTAAAGGTACCTAGGTTCCTGTATAATTCTTACTCACAGACTAATGGGGTTTTGAATTGTGTCTACCATAGAATAGATCCTTCCTCTCCAACTAACGGCATCGTTTCTTTTTGCGTACAAGATGCCACTTGCAAATCCAGCTATTATAATGGTGCTTCCAACAGGAGCCAGCAAAGCATATCTAATTCCAAGAGAGAGCCCTTTCTTAGCATCAATTACGCTTGCTATATAGACAAGAATTGAGGTTACAAGTGAAATTCCAAAGAGGCTGGTAAAAGAAGAAGAAAGGGTCGCAAAGCTACCCGAATAAACCATGATCAGAAATGGCATAAATAACAAGAAAAGAACTGCAAAGAAAATACCTATAGCCGCTGCTCTGGTCTGGAGATACAGTGGAATCATTAGTCGTTTCAATGCATTCCAGAGTGTAGTCCAATCTCTTGCCCACACTGCTTCAACCAAGTGTTCGCCGCGTACCATCTTCATCTTGAAGCCAGCCTCTTTTACTTTCTTACCCAATGCTCCGTCCTCAACTATCTCGCTTTTTACCCCCTCGTGAGTTCCGACTGTTTCGTATGTCTTCCTTTTGATAATGTAGAAACTGCCAAAGAAATACCCGGTTTTTTTAGAAGAATCATTCACACGAAGAGCGGAGAATCTTGTATGCAAGAATGTCGATAATACAGGTAGAGTAATCCTAGTCCATCTGTCAAGACAAAGCAATTTGGGAATTACAGTGAGGGCATCCAAACCCTCGCTCATCATATGATCCACTGCTAAAGAAACTGTTCTTTTTGAATGAAATGTGTCGGCGTCAGTGAATAGTAACAATTCCCCTGTTGTTTTCTTGAAGCCTTCCATACATGCCCAATTCTTGCCTATCCAATTTTTTGGTTTAGGTTCTGCAAGGACATAGGTGAGATTGTTAGTCTTTTGGGCAACTTTCTTTATGATTTCACCTGTTCTATCATCTGATCTATCATCAGTTGCAATTATCTCATAGTCCTCATAGTCCTGTTCTACTAGGGATTTTAGACATCTTTCAATAAATCTCTCCTCGTTTCTAGCAGGTAAGATAATAGATACTTTCGGTTTTACGTGAGGCTTTGAATCGAATTGATCCAAAAAGGGAGAATCACGAAATGTAATCCACATAGACCTTATCAATAGCATCCATGTCAATGCAACACATACTAGTATGGCTGATAGAGCATAGTTGATTACGTCCAAAACAAGATACACTGAATTACCTCTCGGTTTCTTGTTTTATGCTTTGGAGGGCCTGTTCTGTGCCACTTTGGATGTGCTTCTTAATCATCGCAGTAAATATCCCCATCATACCAGAGAGTTTAATGTCCCAGGAAACATCAACTCTAGTCTTATCGCCCAAGGTAATAGCAGTAATTGTCTTTGTTCCATCGATAATTCCCTTTGTAAATTCAATGTGAATTTTTTCTTTTGGGTAAATTGTTACCGTTTGCATACACTTAGAGTCCTTGAAGGCTATAGTAACTTCTCGGTTAACGACATTTCCATCCCTTGATATGTTCCTTATTTCCTTGGTGCCCTTCCAAAATTTCGGTTCTGAGTCAAGATCAGATATTATGTTCCAAACTTTATCTAAAGTAACGTTGATTTCAACTGAAGCATGAATCTGAACCATACGTAACAATTTTTGTTTACATATTTATATTGTAACGCAAGTGCGATAAGATTCCGAAATCAATTTTAATGCCAGCAAGTCAAGTGATATGTGACTCAAGTAACGTATGATGATTTTGCAAAACTGGACCTGCGAATAGCGAAAATAATGCAAGTTGAAAAAATTCCAGGAAAATCTAGGATTGTAAAAGGTGTTATTGATTTAGGGGCAGAAAAGAGAGAAGTCATAATTGGCGGCGCGGAATACTATCCGCCAGAAGAATTGGTAGGCAGAAAGGTTATTGTAATAGCGAATCTGGAGCCAAGAAAGATTGCAGGAATTGAATCAAACGCAATGCTTCTTGCAGCAGATCTCAACGATAAGCCTTATTGGCTTACCGTTAACGAAGATGTGCCAGTTGGTACCAAAATAAAGTAAGATGATGATATACAGTGATCTTTCTTAAGTGTAGAAACCTACACTCCAAATTAGATTTTGAGATTCTTTGTTATAGTACTTTTCTTTGAAATTATTTTGCCGGGATTGAGGATATTTGTAGGATCAAAAAGATTCTTTATTCTCTTGAAAATAGAATATATCTCATTACCATATTGCAACCTTACAAACTCAGATCTTGCAAGACCATCGCCATGCTCTCCTGTTATGCAGCCTCCGATACTTATTACACCTGAGAAGAATTCCAATGCAATTTTCTTGATTAGGCGTTTGTCCTTGCGTTTTAAGATGGGTCTAATGTGTAGATTCGCATTTCCAGCATGACCATAGATAACTGCCCTCAAATTATATTTGGATACAATCTTATTTATCAATTCTAATAGCAACGGGAGCTTTTCAAC
>MNJS01000054.1 GCA_001920395.1 Thaumarchaeota archaeon 13_1_20CM_2_39_20 | reverse complement strand
TTCGTATCTGAAACCATAACTTCCTACTGGTTTCCCTTCCTTTATCCTCTTGTATCTATAACTCCTTTCGCCAAAGTATATGGCAATTGTGAGACCAAGAGCTACTGCAGTTGCAACAAAAATCTCTATGCCAGCTTCTGCCATACGGGAAGTACAAACTGCTAGTATAATAATTTTTTTTAAGAATTTTTGCAATTCTATGATATCTTGGCTCAGATACAATTACTACAAGATATGCTATTGAGTTTACATACTATCATAAAAAAGAATTTTTAGGATAAAATACCTTTTATAGACCAACATCATCTTTACGAAAAGATGTCGGAAACAATCTCAAGAATGCCATTACAGGTAATATCCAAGCACAAATGGCTAGTCGTTTTCGGCCTAGTAGGTCTAGTAGTTACAATATCTGGATTGACTGCAGTACAAGACGCTCAGGCACAGTTTGGTCCACTGGGTAATCTTGCTGATCCTGCAAAGACAAACGAAGTACACTGTGGCGAATCAATGACGCCACCAGGAACTGGAACATTTGGAGGAAGCAAGGCGCCATGTATTGATACAGGTGATACTGCCTTCATGTACGCCGCGGCCTCATTCGTCATGATAATGACCCCTGGAGGTGTAGGTTTCTTGTATGGTGGTCTCACGCGAAGAAAGCACGCATTGACTGTAATTTTACAGAACTTTATGGTTTACGCAATTGTTAGTATCCAGTGGGTTCTCTGGGGCTATGCAATAATGTTTGGTCCATCAGCCGATTCATTTGGTTTCATCGGAAACTTTGATTGGGCTGGACTAAACAATGTGGAGCACAATGCACCTGCTGATGTTTATGCTCCGACTATACCGCACTTGGCTTATGTTATGTTCCAGCTCATGTTCGCTGCAATTACTCCTGCACTAGCTATAGCAGGATATGCAGATAGAGTCAAGATGAGTGCCTTTTTGATACACGTTGTTCTATGGTCGACATTCATTTATGACGTAGTAGGACATGCAAATTGGTCACTTGGAAGTCAAGGTTCAGCTCCAGGTTGGTTGTTTAAGATTGGAACACAGGACTTTGCGGGAGGAACAGTTATCCATATCACGTCAGGTTTTGCTGGACTAGCAGCAGCAATGTTCCTTGGTAGAAGAATAGGTTACGGAAAAGCTCCGTTTGAACCGCATTCTATTCCACTGGTAATGTTAGGAGCAACCATACTCTGGTTCGGTTGGTTTGGTTTCAACCCAGGAAGTGCAGGATTTGCAGGATTTCTTGAAACTGAAGCATTCCAAAACACCAACCTAGCTACAGCAGTAGCGGCTATGTGGTGGATGTTTCTAAGCTGGGCCCATACTGGAAAGGCAAGCGCAATTGGTGCAGCCAACGGTGCAGTAGCTGGACTTGTAGCAATTACGCCTGCATCAGGATTCATTGGAGTCTGGGCATCAATCATAATGGGATTTGCTTGTTCAACAGTTTGCTTCTACTGTCTTCTAATCAAGAACAGAGCCAGAATAGATGATGCAATAGATACTTGGGCAGTCCACGGAATGGGTGGTGTAGTTGGAGCATTAATAACCGGAGCTTTCAGTGAAGTTAGAATTAACCCATACGCACATAACGGGCTCTTCTTTGGAAACCCAATGCAAGAAGTGATTAACGCATCAGGAGCCGGATTTGCCGCAGCATGGTCCTTCGGTATTACATACATCATATGGAGAATACAGGACGTGATTTGGCCTGGCGGTGTAAGAGTCACTCCTAAAGAAGAGGAGATAGGATTAGACTTGTCGCAAGTTGGCGAGCGAGCATACTCGCAGTTCGCAGAATAGTAAATACCAAATCCTCTTTTTCCATTTTTATATTTGGTTGTTAATGTCGAATGTTTTGTTTGAAAACTTGTTAATAGTGGAAATTGAGAAAGGGTAAAAAAGACGGGGAGTTAGACTGTAGCAATGGTAGATAGGTGGATAGTCTTTGTGGCAAGTGAATTTGTTAGTGCCGCTTTAGGTTTCTCGTGGGGACTAATCGCGCATAATTTTATGTTCTTATATGTAGGAGGTTTCTTTTTTTCGCTAGGCGTATTTTCCGTGACTAGATGGGGATTCGATAGATGGAAAAATAAAAAGAAAGTGAGAAGACGTAGGTAACAGTTCTGTCAAAGATCCATAAAACAAGATCTTATCATTCTTGAAATTTGTGTGATGTAGCCATTTCTTTATATGAATCACTATTTGCAGTATTGTGAGATATTAATTGTCAAAAGGAACTTCGGTACGTTGGAGCAAAAAGCGAAGATATGCCATAGCTGCAATTGTTGCATCAATAGGCATAGCAATCGCATTTTATAATTCGATACAAAGCTTCAACTATAAGAACTCAAAAGACTGGGACTTTGATTCTTATCAGAATAATACGGTGCCGCAATATTTCTCAGATTCACAGACTGATACTCAGCCAGGTTTGTGGATAGCAAAGTCTGAAGAGTCTGCACCATCTAGGCCAAACGTACTTGCAAAATTGCCAGGTAGTGATAGTCTAGATTATCATATCCAGCTTATGCCTGACTCCCCTCTAATTACTAGCGCTGAAATAAGTGTGAAGTTTAAAATAATCTCAGGAGAAAAGGCGCAGGCTGCAGGCATTGTACTCCGATTCATAGATAAAACTCACTACTTTGTTTTGATGGCAGACGCAAAAAGCAGCAGATTCTCCTTATGTAAAGTAAATCCCGATTTTGTAGTATGCAATTATGAAAGACCAGCACAAATTAGCGCTGGGCAATGGCATACCATAAAGGCGAATATTTCAGGAGAGGGAATAGGTGGATACATAGATGAAGAGATGCTAATTAAAGCAAACAACCAGTATTACCAGACTGGTCAAGTAGGGCTTTGGACAAAGAAAGACACCCAAGCGTATTTTGACGACTTTAAGATCAGTTACTGATATTCATCAAGATGCCAATATCGTATTAGGAAATTTTTTTTTCCAATCCGCTTAAGGTTTAAGTAAACTTGATTCGGTACGAAACTAACAGAAGTAAAAATAGAAATACTTTTTACTTGAATAGTAAAATTCCAAGAGAAGCAATTTAGGATGAAATATCATGGAACCAAAAGATAGTAAGCAAACATTTCTAAGAACTCAGCTTATACTTGCTATTATTCCAACTTTCGTTACTCAGATAATTGCATTCTATCGAATAAGAAAACTAACATACGGAATCATTTTGGAATTAATTATCTTTGGTGTCGACCTTGCAATACAAATGAGTATTTCCTGGCCATTTGGAATGTTCTTTGCGTTACCAATTACAATCGGTATTCCAGTGTATTATGTTAGAAAATGGACATTAGAATTTAATCAGATGCAGAAAGGCATATTCTGAAATTAATGAGTAACATTCAGTTACCTGATTTGAAGACTTAGAAAATGAAAAGAGAGGGGGTGATTTTCTAAATCACTTGCCAGGGTCTTGTAAGGAACGTAATTGCGTAACCAACTGCTATTACTATTGATTGGTAAGCTACGTTTGCATATGGAATTGGCTTTACGATTGGATCGCCCGTTACTACTATTGTTTGTCCTGGACCAAGACCTGGACCAATGCTTGCTACGTTAAGCTGCGTATGCATGTGATATACAGCTGGTTCTAGCGCTTTGATGGTAAGCGTGTACGGAATCACCGAGTTTGCTGGAATGTCAATAACGTTTCCAGGTGGATCTCTTGCTACAATCTCCCATCTGTTACCAGCGTTTGGAGAGTCACCGTATACGGTGTACCAACCTCTCAAGTCCCGGTTGACGAGACTTACGAACTTGCCAGATACTGACAGAGTCTCGCCTGTGTGGACAGATGTCTTTGACCAAGTCTCATCATCTATCCTGACAAAACGGCTCTGCAACTGGGCCTGTACACCGTGGGCTTCTGCCTGTTGGAACATTTGTGCTAATGATGGTCCAACTGCTCCAAGTGCTACTACCACACCTATTGCAGCTACAATAAACTTCTTATCGACCATATCGCTTAACTAATCCAACTGACAAACTACAACGATATATGTTTTGCCCCGCTCACATGCGATCTAAACCAATTTGAGAGAGATGATGTTTAGCTTGGATGTTAAACATCAGTTCCGGAATTTTGATACTTTGATTTATCAAAGATTTATGTCATTTGACATATGTTTTTCATAAGTTTACAATAGAAAACATGTGAAAATTATAAATATCATTGTAATTTGCGCAGCCAATACTTTAAATGTGTATGAAACAACCCAGACACCATGGCACAAATGCCAGCACTTATTCCAAAAGAAGTCGAAATCCAGAGACTTAAGAAGATCTGGATGATCGTCATCGCATTGGGATCGATAGCTGCATCAGTAGAGGTAGACAACTTTGTAGATGGTTCTCTACACCAGACATCAATCAGAGACAGTGCCTTCACACCAGCGCACTGGTGGTTATACAGCCACTTTATTGCTCTACCATTAGGTTGGGGCATGGTCGCAGTGTATGACAGAAAGGTACCAATCCTGAGAGGTCCTAACAACTCAATGAACACTGGATTGAAGATGACCATCCTTGGTTATCTAGCAACCATGTTTACAATCGGTGTCAACGAGATGTGGCACTTCTGGTATGTAGAGGAGATCTTCGCAGTTCCGAATCACTGGATGTTCAACATGGGTGTCGTCGTAGCATTCATGGGCGCACTTGCCTATGTAGTTCGTGTCTACGCACGACTAGTCGAACTAGGCGCAGAAACACCAGGTGAGAACCCATACGTTGCAGAAATGTACAAGATGGCCTTAGAAGGCAAGTTGTACAGCAGATCCATCCCATAAACTAGCGCGCGCAAGAGGCAGCGCATTTTTTATTATTTTTTAGATCAAATTAGCGAGATTAGTACTTGCTCTCAAGAAAGACTTAAAAGCATACACCTGGGTTATAACACCAAATGACCTTACCAAAAGGATTCGGTACAGGTGGCGGAGCTTCCAGTTCCGACGTCAGCAAGATGATCGGCAGACGTATAGAGAATCACGCCGGAATTATAACCGGTATATTCATCGGATGCTGGCTAGCAACGTGGGCTGGTGTTGCCGTTGCAACAGTCTATTATCCGTGGGCATATCCACCGCCAAGCGCACACTATGCACTGACCGTGCTTACAATCATAGAATCTATCGGATACCTATTTTGTATCAAGGTAGCAACTGAGGGTACTAACAAGGCTAGAACATACAATGGTCTCGTGGCTGGTGTGATAGCTGCTATTGCTGTCGCAACAATTGTGACAGACTCGGTATTCTTCGGATAGAGAGAAAATACCTATTTTCACCTTTTATTTTATCAATCCTGCAGCCCAGAAAGGCTTTGCCTGATCTCTGGCCTCATAAAATTTTATATACATGACTATTACCAGTAGTAGCTAATGGTCTGGCTAAGACGATGTACTCACTACTTATTCATAGTAGTGGTGGCAGTCAACTCGACCTTGTTGACAATCAACGCGGGAGACTACATATTCTATACTGACTGGATGTGGACGTCATATGTGATATTCACACTATCACAATCATTGATGTTAGCAGTTGGTGCAGCATATTACCTAACGTTCACTGGTGTTCCAGGAACAGCAACATACTATGCATTAATTATGACAGTGTATACATGGATTGCAAAAGGTGCGTGGTTCTCCTTGGGATATCCGTATAGCTTCATTGTTGTGCCAATGTGGATTCCATCTGCGATACTGATGGATCTAGTATATTGGGCAACAAAGAAAAACAAGCACTCCCTGATCCTAATGGGTGGTGTGTTATGTGGAATGTCCATGTCTATGTTCAACATGATCAATCTACTGACAATAGATGATCCTCTAGCGACTGCTTTCAAATACCCAAGAACTACATTGCCTCCATACATGACTCCGATAGAACCTCAAGTGGGAAAGTTCTATGACAGTCCAGTCGCACTTGGTGCGGGCGCTGGTGCAGTTTTGACCGTTACAATGACTGCATTGGGCTGCAAACTCACAACCTGGACATACCGATGGATGGCAGCTTGGAGTAAGTGGGACTAAAACCCCTTTTTCCTTTTACTTTATTTTAATGAGTTATGCCTCAAGCTATCTTCACCAGAATTTTGATTAAAAAAATCTATTCAACATGTGATCTTTTGTTGCCTTATTGTACAAAATAAGATTTCAAGATTAGTCTATATTGAAACAAGAATGCCAGATTCTTTCGGTTGCTCCAAAACCATTTGTCAAGTGGGCAGGAGGAAAAAGACAGATTCTACCGATTATTACAGGCCATATTCCTAACAGGTTTGAACAATACTTTGAACCCTTTTTGGGAGGGGGAGCGGTTTTTTTCAATCTGGTTTCTCAAGACAGGAAAGCAAAATGGATTGTCTCAGACTTGAATTATGATCTAGTGCTATCGTACATTACTATACGGGATAGAACAAAGGAACTCATTTCATCTTTAGAATCACATGCTCAAAGCTACTTCAAGAGTCCAAGCAAATACTATTACAAGGTACGAGAAAGCAATCCAAAAGGACAGATTGACAAAGTTTCACGACTAATCTTTCTTAACAAAACATGTTTCAATGGACTATACAGGGTAAACAGTAAAGGAAAGTTCAATGTACCGCTCGGTAGATACGTTAATCCAAACATCGTGAATAAAGAAAACCTTCTGGCTGTGGGTAGAATCTTACAATCAAAAGACATCTCGATTAAATGTCAAGACTTTGAAGATGCACTAAAGCACGCAGGGGAAGATGATTTTGTTTACTTGGATCCTCCCTACCAGCCCATAAGTACAACGGCGAACTTTACAAGTTATACAGATGAAAATTTTGACTATCAAGACCAAAAAAGGCTATATGCCGAATTCAAATCTCTTGATAGGAAGGGCGTTAAGGTCTTGTTATCAAACTCCAAATCTAGAGAGATCCTGAGCCTCTTTAAGGAGTTCACGAAGGGCATTGTTGAGATAAATGCAAATAGGTTCATTAATTCTGTATCACAAAAGAGAACTGGCCATACTGAGCTTTTGATTAAGAATTACTGATACCTCGTAGCAATGCACAATATCATATTTCAGTTAATACTAGATAAAGTAAAATCAAGGTTAATTTCAAACTTGTTGAGCTTGAATAATTCGGGGAAAGAAACAATTTTGCATTTAGCAAGGACCACAAGTGTTGAACTTTTGGAAGAAACAAAATCATTGCATGATATACTGCTGACTTGTAAGACTATCTGTAAGATGCTTCAGATATCTGACAAGAATCCTTGGATAGATCTTGAGTTAAATGGATATCTCATAAAATACAAGACAAGAGATGAACTCTATGATAATCTTCCTTACTATAGAAAAACCACCTGGAAATTTTATGATCTTTATGGTAATGTGATAACTTTGCCTCCAGATATAGGGGATCTCTTTGGCAAATCAACTATTTATCATCCTACGCATGAATTGGAGAGCAACAACCCGCTCATAATAGGAATTCAGTTCTTAGACAAATTCAACAAATTCATTTCAGAACATGGCACTGACTATGCTTCGAAAAGCGTACGAATACACGAAGCAAGAGTTGCAAAAGGCGCAATAACTCAGGTTCTACAGGGTATAAAGAGCAAGACTCAGGAATTTCTAGATACTATCATTTCCATACTAGAATCTGGTTGATCAGAAAATTCGGAGAAGAAATCGAAACTAAATGAGAATGAAAAGTTAATCTTCTAGGTTTTCCTTGTGCTTTTATGATAGGGGGTTGTTACGAAGTATATTGGCTCAGATTGGTTTTTACCTAGTCTTACGGCGGAAAAATACTTGAGGATGGAATTGAGTATGTTTGGAGGAGGTTAAAGGCTAGAGAAATGGACAGCTTTGGCAATGTTGGAGGCTTGTTGATTGGAATCCTTGGATTGGCGGTGGCAGCAGTTGGACTTGATCCTACTAATCACTATTCAAGTCAAATCTTCACACTGGGTGTTGTAGGAATGGCAGCTGGCGGTATAGTAGTTTTGGTAAGTAGCAGGAAGCCCAAGAAAACCATTCTAACACAGCAGTATGAAGCTAAATATCCAACGAGTGATTCTGGTCACGAACTTACAAAATACAAGAATCTTTACGAAGGTTCTCCTGTAATGCAAAGGACTGTCAACACTGACGGAATCATAATCGAATGTAACCAAGCATACGTAAAAAATTTTGGGCATACAAAAGACGACATTATTGGAAAGTCACTCTTTGATCACACTGCTGATCAAAGTATCGAAAATATGCGAAAAACATTTGAAACTTGGAAACAAACTGGTAAAGTCGATAATGTAGAAGTTTGGTTCAAAAGAAAGGATGGAAGTGTATTTCCAGGTTTGATTAGTGCTAACAACATATATGATGATAAAGGTCGCTTGATTGGAAGTAATACCGTAATAAGGGATATTTCTGAAATATATCAGGCACGTAGAGTGTTGGATGAACATGAGAGGCAAAAGATTCAGCTGGAAGAACTAAAGAAATTGGATGCAATAAAGGAGGCGTTTTACCTGATAGTTTCAAAGGAATTCCAAACTCCCATAGAACCCATAAAAAGATATTGTGACATCCTCAAGGAATCTTTTGCTGGAAAACTAAATGCCAAACAACGTGAAGCAATAGATGAGATTTACTATAATACTGCTAGATTAGAACAGCTAACACATGACATAGTTGACGTACAAAAGCTCAACAGCAATAGAATGGAATTCAAAAAAGAAGAATTCCAAGTCGATGAATTTATGCAGAGCATGATTGATACCTGTTCTGCCATGATGAGTGACAAGAACATTGAATTTGTTAACACAACTTCGATCAAATCAAGGATTACAAGTGACAAATCTAGATTGAAGCAGGTGTTTTATAATCTTGTACAAAATGCAATAGATTTTGTGCCTCAGCAGGGGGGTAAAATTGAGATTGGAGCTAGTGAAGAAGGAGATTCAGTTTTATTTTATGCTAGAGATAACGGAATAGGGATCTCTGAAAAGAGAAAAGAATCCATCTTTAAGAAATTTTATCAAGTTGACCTTTCATTCAAGAGAAAGTACGGAGGAACTGGATTTGGGCTAGTAATTTGTAAGGGAATTGTGGAAAACCTAGGTGGAAAAATTTGGTTTCAGAGCAAAGAAGGAGGAGGCACTACATTTCATTTTACCATTCCAAAATGATTTGAATCTCTTACAAAAACACTGTAAGCTTCGAACGGGATTCGATCCCGCGACCTTTACCTTACCAAGGTAACGCTCTACCAGGCTGAGCTATCGAAGCATGACAAGCTCGCTCTTATGAATCCTTATTAATCTTACTTGGTTTCAGAAAATTTTTTCATAAAACGTTTAATTTCTCGAACCTTATGCTAATAAAACGCAGGAGTCGCCGAGCCTGGCCAAAGAAGGTTTAATGGCCTTTGGACGCGCGGGACTTAAGATCATAAACATGGGTGATCCCGTCTCTTAGGGGTTCGTGGGTTCAAATCCCACCTCCTGCACTTTTTATCGCTGATGCTTTATTCCCCTAGCATTTAGAACTTCGTAAATCTCAGGAAGCGAAAACACAAATCCTATATGAACACAATCTTTTTCTTCACAAAGCAAACAGTAAAGTTCACCATTTTGTACAGCCACCTCAGCTATTCTATTCTTGATGTTGTCTTTGATAACAACTCGGTTATCATCAGCAGAAACTTTCTCCAACTTGGGCGCAAATCTTGCAAAGGTTTCGTCCTTTTCCATCAGATCCTCCATCATGAAGGTTATGTAACCTGCGAAACTATTGATACCCTTCATAGCAAGTTCGTGCTTGTTTTTCCTGTAGATATCGTGGAATCTATTATAGACTTCCTCCGACACTGTAATTGATTTGAAACCAGCTTTTGGCAAGTTACCTACCTATACCGTACTTTAAAGTACATATATTTAACGTTTCTGGGTACAAATAATGATGTCTGAGGTGAATCAGGAACAGAAATTGTCTATAAACTCAATTAGCCAACAGACTAATTATGTCTAGAATCAAGATTGATCTCAAATTAAATCTCTTGACTTCAATGAAATAAAATGACTAACAAAAAATGCAAATTTATTCAATACCCGTGAATCTAACACAATGATGAGAATTTCTACGGATCTGATTATCGAAGAGGTAATCAGGAACAGAAAGGAACACAGAGTCGGATCAATCTTTTAAGTTTTTAGTAGCAATTATGCGCGGTTTTTATTTACTTTTTCATAATCTTATCAGATAGTGCGCTCGTAATTACTTCATACCACACAAAACGTAATGGGGCCACCAGACCATACCAAAGTACCAGTCAGTGAGGGCCGGCTAGTTCAGGTCCTCACTGATTTTTAGTAACACTATATAGTAGAAAATTAATCCGGTACTTGTGACACGCGGCTATGACACAGAAAAAATAAGGGAAAAGTTGATTGATGCTCTAAGCCAATCAAAAACTGGTCTAACTGGTATCGAGATTGCGAAAAAACTTCAAGTGAATCGTGTAACAATGTCAAAATACCTGAAAATTTTTGCGGTGGAGGGACTAATTAAACAGAAAAACATAGGAAGTGTTAATCTCTGGTTCATTGAAGAAGGAGTTGGCCAACTCAATTTTCCTGCGGATTTCTTCCAAGTGAAAAGCAAGTATACGGAATATGTTCTCTCAACTTCAAGTCATGAAGCTAACAATCTCATTCGAACTGCGCTACATTCAGGAGCAAACCCTGCAAAATTGGTGAGTGAGGTAATTATCCCAGCTATTGATGCAATCGAGAATGCCTACGATAACGGCAAAATAGGAAAATCTGAAAAAAATTATCTTGATGGCATAATTTCAACATCAGTTTCCTTGATTACGTTCTCTGCGGAAGAGATTGATCCCAAAAAGAACATCATAATTCTTGCCACTGATTACCAAAATTCACTTCTAGCCAGAGCAGCTTCTGCCGCTTTTCAAGCAGAAAAATGGAAAGCATTTCTTCTAGGAGATATGTCCTCTGCAATAGATGTCTTATTTGATATAGATCTTCAAAGGTTTCTTAACAGGGTCTGGCCTAAACGTGATGGAGTTATGATTATTACGATATTTTCCTCTACTGAAGGCGCGATCAAATTCTTTTCCCAGGCTATTGACGCAAGTAAGACAAAGTTTGGTAAGAATCTTCATCTTGCGATATGTGCCAGAGTTTCAAGAAAGACAAAGATAACGGCTGACTTCGTTTCGGATAATGTTGAAACCCTGCTGCAATGGTGCCAGACCGTATTCGAAAGCTCCGCAAATCAATGATGTAGAATCTTCAGCACTTTGAAAGGAATCTCTGAAATATCAATTCCCTTTTCTGTTGATAATAAAAGCACGTGATCCTTCATAGGGAAACTCATTATGATAACCTTCTCTCTATATGATAAAGCAAATTCAACAGGCCCTAACACTCTGTCAAACTCGCGCCTCATCTTTGCTCTTAGAACCAATTGCATATACAACATTTCATCGTCTCGAGTCTCTTCCAATGATTTCACACCTTCTTTCATTCCGCCAGCAAATAATCTTCCTTTTTCATTTATTATGCCAGCAAATCTTATCTTCGGATCCAAATCCATGACTTTCTTGCATACCTTGTCAAAATCCATGTTGTTCTATCCATTTGTCTACATTGTATGTTATCAGATTGGACCTTGACAACAGAGATTGTAACATTATCATCTATTTATTGAGATCCATTGTAGTTGTTACTGAAAAACAAAGTCAAAAACAAAAATGGGCCGAATGGGATTCGAACCCACGACCTTTCGATATCTGAATAATATTATCAGTCGAACGCTCCAGCCAAGCTGAGCTATCGGCCCAAAAATTTTCCTATTCAACTGTCATTTAAGTCTGCTGGCTTTTCCACTTGATGGAGCAACCCATAGAAGGATCAAAATCTTTTTCTATCATTTTTCCGGCAAGAAGTCTTTCTATATTGAGAATCATTGTATTTTCTGTTGCCCTGTCCTCTGGTTTCATAGCATTATCTATTCTGCCATGGAAAACCAATCTTCGCTTTGTGTCAAAGAGGAACGGGTCAGGAGTACAAACAGCCCCATACTTCTTTGAAACTTCTTGTGTCTCGTCCACGAGATATGAAAACTTGATGCCCTTATCTGTAGCAAACTTCTTCATATTTTCAAAACTATCGTCTGGATAGTTTGCAGGATCGTTACTGTTTATTCCTATCATGGCTACTTTGTCCTTGAATTTTTCATAGATTTCGTTCATGGCGGTAACTTTAGCTTGCACATAAGGACAATGATTACACATGAAAATTACCAATAATGCTGGATAATCTTTGAACTCATAAAGAGAATGTCTATTATCGTCTATTCCCAACAAACTAAAGTCTGGAGCTCCATCACCTGCTTTCAGAAGAACTTCTGATTTTAGTAGTACCATGAACATCTTGAGTACCAATATCCATAAAATCTTTGTGTCATCTAAAGACAACAATTAAAATCTACACACTTTCCAGTCCATACGACGGGCTGGTAGTTCAGCGGTAGAATACCCGCCTTGCACGCGGGGGGTCTGGGGTTCAAATCCCCACCAGTCCACTCCGACTGATGATTCAGACAGGTTGCTTTTCGAACCCGATCTTCTCTAAAATTGCTTTCTCGTCTGGTAAATTCGACAGAAATTTCCAACGTTGTACGATCATTTCCTCGACTTCATCCATTTTCACAATGATCTGTTCTGGTTGCTATAGCAAACGCTTGATCTTTTGATATTAAATGAGGAGTTTCAAGATAATCATACAGAATCAGCAGCCCACTCACTGTTCCTATTGAAAGAAAAATTATTGTAGCTTGCGTGATAGCTTTCACATCATCATTACTTGCATATTGATCTTAAACCCTTTCCAGCAAATCATAATGTAATCAAGTCTTACAGGACTCAAACCTTTGAGTTCAGACCTCTGAGCGTCTAGACCAGAATAGAAAATCATAATTCTAAAGAAATGATAGAAACTCTATCTCACTTTGCAAAACAATTTGATAAATAATCTAGCAACTGTATCAACAATGACTTAGATATGGGTTAGATCTTACACTTAACTTAATGCATAGATCTTTTCTAAAAGAACTTCTATGTCTATAGGCTTCTTGATGAATGCTGTTACACCTTCTTCCAAAAGATCGGCTATTTCCTCATCCGTAATGGATGATGCCGTGAATAACACTAGCTTCTGTTTGCCCATGAGTCCCTCATGTTTCAAGGATTCGATCACGTCCATGCCGCTGAATCCAGGCATTGCCAAATCAAGAAGCACAACGTCGTAGCTGGTCTGCCTAATTTTTTCTATTCCTTCTTTACCGTTTTGTACAGAAGAAAATTCATGTCCATTTCCGTTAAGAGCTACGGATAATAGTTCATTGATATCCGGGTTGTCATCAATTCCAAGTATCTTCAACTATTCTCACCTGACTGTATACTCTTTGTAATGGTGAAATAAAAACTAGCTCCGTTGCCTTCTTCACTTTTAAACCATATCTTACCTCCAAAAGCTTCAACTATTGCTTTAGATATTGCCAAGCCCAAGCCTGTACCGCCATGGGTTCGCGTCAGACTTGTATCGACTTGATAAAACTTTTTAAAAAGATCTTCTTGCATTTCTTTCTTTATTCCTGCACCATTGTCTTTCACGTAGAAAAGTATAGACCCATCATTATTATCTTTCGCGCCAATTTCAATCATACCACTGGCAGAAACAAAGTCCACAGCATTTAGAATCAGATTTGTGAGCACTTGTTCCAATCTGCTCTTGTCAGCGTTAATAACCATATTGCCATCAATTGTGGAATTCGTGAATTGAATTCTTTTTGGCTTCATTATTTCTTGAAGGTTAGAATGAATCAAACTCATAAACTCTGCTATGTTGATATCATGATGGTCAAATTTCATTTTGTGCAAGTCAAGTTTATGAATCTCCATGACATCACCAATTAACTGGTCTAGTCTCTTTGCGTTTCGTTCAATGGCATTTATTCCTGGAAGCTGTCTTTCAGTCAAACCAACACCCATTATTTTTGAATTCCTAAGATTACCACACCAGCCGATAATAGGTGCGAGAGGCGTCCTTAACTCATGTGTAATCATTGATCCAAATTCTTCCCTTTGTTTCTCTAACATATTTATCTTAGAAATCATTTCATTAACGGCGTTAGCAACATCTGCTACTTCCTCTTGGTTCGTTAAAATCTCTATTTTCCTAAGATTTGATACATCCTCTGCTCTACAGGCGCTGGCCAATTGCATGATTGGGCGGTATATCTTAGAAGAGATTAGAAATACTATCGCAAATCCCGCCACTCCTACACTGACGGCCACTATCGATATTTGTAATTCTAGCTGGTTGAGGCTGGTGTTGCCAGACAACAACGATGAATATGGTTTTTCGTAAACTATTGACCATCCAAATGTAGGCAATTTTTCGAATACAACATAATTTGACTCTCCATTCTTAGCATAAGTTCCAAAGCCATTTTGAGATGTATTTATAATATTAAGGATAGAGATATTTGCATCAGCATCTTTTGATTTCATGTTTCCAGAAGAACTAGCTATTGTCTTTCCGGTCTGGTCAACGATACTCATAGTACCACTCTTTGTTTTAACTATTTCATCAAATATAACAAAAGGTATTTCACAGTGAAAAATTGCAGAGCCCGTATCATTCTGTTTTATTTTAGCAACGTAGGCAATCACGTGAACCCCTATATGTGGTGAGATATACGGAGGTTGAATATACACATCGCCATATCCAGTAGGTAGGGCAGATTTCTCCTCTGAAACAATTTTCTGGTACATAGAGTCATCTTTTGAGTGAAGATAACAAGTGGCGGGAACATCGAAAAGAGCTTGAAAATCTTTTATCCATTCACTAGCATTAGAGGGAGCGGAGTCAGCTCGCGTGGTACTGCTGTTATCATTATTATCCATATTCATAGCCATATTCATTGACCCACCAGTTTGCAAAGAAGGAAATAATTCAAATTGGTGTACGGCAAGCGTCATCTCTTTTGAGGCTTTCAAGTGAAGTTGATTTATCTGATCAGCTTTTGATGCGATATCTGCCTTCATGTGATTAACTTCTGAATCAATTACAGCTGATTGAAGCGATTGAAAACTAATTAATCCCACCGACTCAACTAATATAATTATTGTGATAGAAAATACTATGATAATTTTTGCATTTATCTTCATAATGTTTCCTCATGTCGTTTCTTCTCTTATAACCTAGAAGGTGTAGCTTTTTTGGAATTTCATCAGATTGATATGAAACGCTCGAAGTTTTTGTCATCTCTCTTCTGTAATCAGCAGACGAATAACTAATGAAGACTTTCAAACTATTTCACTAATCAAAGGTAGCCAACCGAACTTATGTAGTTAATTTAAAGAAACTAGCATCATAAGTTGGTTTCCAATTTGGATTATCTTTCTTCGACCATTCTATACAAAGTGATAGTGTTTCTTCCTTTGTTTTTCCTATCTTCAGACCATGCCTTCTACTAGCATTGTAACTTTATCTAAGCCCAGCCTGAATTATGTCATCATGTACTTCCGGAATATGTGTTAGTTCCTGTTTCAACTAGTCTGTATGGTATGCTACCTTCTCTTGTAGAGATGATTATTTTGTTTTCAAGATCGTCTCCTATTGTATCTATTGCATATGGATTTGAATTAAAATCAGGGGTATCGATAACAATGTGAACTTCAGAAGTTGGCGAAAACGAGTCTCTGTAAATGAGAATTGGGGATCCCTTCACATTAGCGATGCTCTGAGTATTAGCAGGATTTGGATGAGCATCTGACTCTTTTAATGATAAAATCATTATGATTAATGCAATTATTATGCAATAACATAATTTCTTTGAATCTCTATTCATATGAAAGATGGTTGTGAAATAATATTAAGTATTATTGATTTCCGTGAAACATGTTGCCATTATGGTGGCAGATCGTACAGAACCTGGAACTTTTGGGTTCGGGCCGTACAGAGTCTGGGAGAAATTTTATGCTGTAATGGTTTTTGTGGCATGCTAGAATCATTACACTTTCTGAGTCTTTTTTCTATCTCTAAAGTAGATTATAGTTCCTGCCAGCGAAACAATCACTCCACCAAATAGTATGGGGTGTATCAGATTGCCCCAAACATCAAGCAACAAGTTATACGGAGCGTGAAAATAAAGAATATGATAAATTAACAAAGAAGACAAAACGAAAAGTTCCATACTACCTCCAATAACCAGAATTTTATAACTGCGTCTCACAACATCATAACTTTCGTATTGATCTTAAAGATTCTCCAACAAATCATAACGTTCCATATTACGTAGACAGCGGGATTTTTAATTCGTAAAAAGTGGGCGTTCCTTTTTTACTCTGTCGATAAACTCTTTTGAAGTTCATTTAGATACGAATTGGGTTCAGACCTGTGAGAGTGTAATTTTAGAGAAAACAAAATTAAAAGTCTGATTAAATTACCATTCAAAATGCAAGATTAGTTGTATGTATCATGTAAGACATCCCGCCTCTAATTAGATCCCATCTCTTTCAATAAATATAGCGATGAATGCATCTAAAGGAGTATATCGTCAAAATGCTTGATTCCCCTTATGATATGAAAGCACTGACAACAGTTGTCATTGCAAAGACACTTTTTGATATGGGAACACCAGTATATGACGCAGTTACGTATAGGCTATACGAAAAATATCACTGCTACATACCTGACTGCTTTGAAAATCCAGAATATCTAAGGGAGGCGTTAAAGGAACTATATGGAACATCACACAAAGTGATTATCTATTCTATTGAACAAAAACTAAAAGAGTTTACTCTTGATAAAAAAACTGAGAGTTTTCTACAGATTATAGTCAAGTGATTTTAGTAAATAAAACCCAAAAACTTGCCAGTACCATCAATTAAAGTCTCCTAAATAAGAAAATCAAAACAAAAAATTAAGGAAGGGAGTTTTGAAGCCACCCCTAATAGCTTTGCCGTTGTTGGGTTCGGACTGCAGGTTCAGAAAGCGATCTGTCTCTCTCCACATATGGGTGAGACACCCACTAGTCCACTTTAGGATTTTCTATTTGGCAATCATAGTATTCTTTATAATATAGAAGAAATGTCGCATTTGTTGATGGCACTAGATTTTGACATGAAAATGCTCTTCTATCTGGCTATCATAACTGTAGGAATCTTCATTATTCCATTTCAGTCAGACCCGCCATTCTATCTTATGGGAGGGATTGCTCTTATAGGAATAGGATGTGTTCTTGTGTATCGTAAGGTAAAGAAGTAACAGATCAGCTATCTAAATTTTGATTGAATTCTGAGCTTCTCTGCTAATTTACTAAATATTTCATTATGGGTTACATCTGTAAAATTAACGGCACCTCCTTCTCTTATAACCTGCTTCTCAAATTTTTCTTTGATCGCAAACGTGACCGACGAATAATGTATCCTGCCTTTCAGTTTTTCGTGTACTATCGTCTCGGTATCTGGGAATGTAGCAAAATGAAATGCTAACCCCCCAGCCCAAAAAATTGTAGGTATTCCACCTCCGGCCGATCGAGCGCTTGCGATTATTTGTGTAATCCAATCATCAAACTTTAACTCTAGCACTTCATGTATGACAAGTTCCTTCCATGGCTCGATAATTATTTCCAAACCTACTAAAAGGCGGAATTTAGTTTTATATAAAGAACAACAACCTGTTGATCCATTATCTTATGTGATAAGAAAGCTGCCACAGAAAGATGGATTTAAATACTATGTCGGTTTTTTCATAGCTAGGTAATTAAAATATGCAAGATTGGAGTCAAGCAGGCGTGTACATACCATTGATGGTTGGATTAATCCCAGGATTTGTGTACTGGTGTGTAATCACTGCAATAAGAAAGCACAAGTAAATTACTACACATCTTTTATCTTCTTTTTGTCTTGTTGTTATCAATCGAAGTTTTGTAGAAGCTTCTAAACTACGTTGTATAGATTATGATATGCAGTATATGATTAATTACCGCGTAGAAATCTATTATGTATGAGATCACTATTTCTTCTAGGCCTATTGATTATCGTTATAGTTACATCTAACTTGGCTTGGGGTCAAAACCTCCCATCCAACACAAGCCTCACGGTAGAGGTACTCCCGTCCTATTATAGTTACAAGGCTGACGATGGTACAACTGTAGTGTTAGGAGAGGTACAGAACAACAATAACTTCCCAATCACGGATGTTAAGGTGGGAATTTCATTTTTAAATGATAATGACAATACAATAGAATACAAAACAGGAACCACACTTCTTCATGTAGTACCGGCTGGTGGTAAAGCTCCGTTTTCAATATCCTCTTCAAAATCTGATCCATCCATAACCCAGGTGTCAGCTAAAATGGCGGGCTTTATTTCATCATCAGCAAGAGAGCAGGCGCTGGACGTCTCTCCAGGTTTGTTGCAAGTTTCTGACAAACTAATCTTCTCAGGAACTATAAAAAACAACGGAGTCATAAAGTCTCCAAATACCAAGATTTATCTTGTATCATACGATGCTTTTCAAAGAGTTGTAGGAATTGGCACTTCAGATTCATTAGATGTTGATTCCGGGCAAGATGTAAAATTCAGTATAACCGCAACGTCAAACTCTCGTGCTAAATCATACATGGTCATTGCAGAGTCTGACACTTATCAATCAAAACTTGTAGATGTACCTAATGTACAAGTAACCTTACCGGTAGCTATAAGCAACATACTAGTAACGGATCCTCAAGGAAACAAGTATTCAACTATTCCAACTGGTGCTCCAGTCAAGATATCAAGTGAATTGAAATACATTGTTAACAAGGCCCAACAATCATTTGTCTATTATGTGCAGGTAAAACAGTTTGATGGTCAGGTGACATTTATTGGAAAGCACGAAGGAATATTCCTAGGAGCGGGGGATCAAAGTATCTCTGTGACATGGACTCCTGATACAAGTGGTTCATACTATATAGAAACATACGTTTGGAATTCGGATAACATTCCTCTATCATCCTCAGGTACAAGAATCAATGTCGTATTGGTAAAATCATAATATCATACATTGATTAATGATTTATACATATGCCAAAATTCAAACTGGCTGCAGTTGGAGGTACATTTGATCTTCTTCATAGGGGACACATAGAGCTGTTAAGAAAAGGATTTTCGATTTCATCCAAGGTCATAATAGGTCTTACTAGCGATGAATTGGCGAAAAAGAAAGGGAAAGAACTTTTGCATAACTATTCTAGACGTTACACAGTTTTGGAAGATGCGATAAGAAAGAATTTTCCTAATGCAGATTACGAGATAAGTAAACTCGAAAGTGATTTCGGACCTGCAGTCTTCGAAAAAAATGTTGAAGTGCTGGTTGTAAGTGAAGAGACAGCGTTCCAAGGCCAAGAGTTAAACCAACTCAGAAACCAAAGAAGTGCCCCACTCGTTGAAGTTATGGTAGTTCCCATGGTCCTTGCAAAAGATGGTAGGCGTATATCTACGACTCGAATTAAAAACTCTGAGATTGACAAGGATGGAAATATGCTTCAAGTTGACAAATAACTTCCCTATCTTTGAGTAATTTACCTAAAACTCAGGAATAACTGGTAAAGCATTGAAGGAAATTACAAACAGGATGCTGCATAAGATGTCTGCAGATATCAGTAGCCTTAAGGAAGGCTTAGACCCTGAAAACATTGCGCTTTGGTACAAGAAGGTGATTGGAGAGGCAAAAGAAATGGCACCCCCGTGGCTTGCGGATAAGATAAGTGTAAAGCAAGATTCTATTCTCTATCTTAAATTTAATCTAGACATCTCAAAGCGAGCAGTTAGATATCTTATGGTTTCGATTGAAAATAATCTAGATGATATGTCATACACAACCAGATTGTATTTCTTGAAGGTGCAGGAGATAATCAGTCAAGAAATGGACAAGTCACTTGTATAAGATCATTCCTTGGTTATTTCTACAATATTTTCATGAACTTCGGTCTTTGTGATCCTGTTACTCTTTTCGAGTACAGATTGAATAAAATCTGCAAACGACTCTGCCTCCGATTTATCCCTTAGGAGAATGCTATGTGCAGACTTGTCCTTTAGTGTTATTATCAACTCATTCTCAATTATTGCCAAAATTCCGATGATAAAGTTCTCTTCTTTG
>MNJS01000038.1 GCA_001920395.1 Thaumarchaeota archaeon 13_1_20CM_2_39_20 | reverse complement strand
TAGAGTCAGCTAGTGGAAGAGACTCTGTGAGTGATTTCGTACTAATTTTTGCTACTATAGAGTCAGCTAGTGGAAGAGACTCTGTGAGTGATTTTGATATAGATTTGGAGATGGTGTCAGCTAGTGAGAGTGACTCTGTGACTGATTTTGATATAGATTTGGAGATCGTGTCAGCTAGTGGAAGAGACTCTGTAAGGGATTTCGTTTTAATTTTTGCTACTATAGAGTCAGCTAGTGGAAGAGACTCTGTGAGTGATTTCGTACTAATTTTTGCTACTATAGAGTCAGCTAGTGGAAGAGACTCGGTGAGCGATTGTGTTAGTGGTGCACGTTTAAATGCTGCAAGTACCTGAACAAGTCTATTTGCGTTGGCATTATCCTCTTTCATGCTTGTTAAACCGGCGGTGTCAACTTCCTTTGTGCTAGCTGCGTGTTCACTTGTTGTGATAGCGCCGTTTTGGTCATATCTTATTTTCTGACCAGGTCCAGCGATAAAAGCACCAGCAGGATTACCGCTTTGAACACTATCAATCACCCAATCCTTATTTGTCAAAGTTGTGATGCTTGTTGTTATGGTGGTTGCTGGATCTGCAGCATTGGTAGATGTAGCCTCTGGTGCCGTTTGATAAACGTGGTAAAGAGACATAGCACCTCCGTTGTTTTCATTAGCTGCTGCAGTTCCAGCTATATTGATAACTACATTATTAACCCCTACTGGTGGATTTATGAGATACCACAGACTAACACATTCGTTTGCAGCGCCGTCATAGTTATTGAATGCTGCCTCGGTAAGTGATTGTCCGTTATCGGTAACACTTGTTTGCTGGCAATCCACCGGATCTGCTCCATCTTCTGATCCAGCAGTAACTACTAGCATTCTGTCTGGGTTGTTTGCAACAGTAAGTGAGATTGGTAGTGTCAGAGAATTAGAATTGGATGCACTGGTTGCAGAGTCAAACATTATTGGATTTTTTGTTGCGACAAGTGTATCGCCTAGTGAAAGCGATTCAGACGTCAAGGTTTTGTTTTGGCCCCTCAGTTCTACTAGAGATAGAGCGTTTGTTGCTGAAGCCCAACCGTTCCAAGCTATAGTGGTCGATCCACCGCCTCCTGGGGCAGTATTGTTGCCCAAACCCCACCCAAGAAAAGCGCCATTACCTGATAGTATTCGTGTACCAGTAGTTATGGCCGGGGCAGTATTTACCGAGTCTTCCACAACACCAAAAACAACACTGTTTGGTTCTCCTCTAACTGATGTACTGATCGAAGTTCCACTTGATTGAACTAGTTGTGTTGCATAACCTAAAGGATTTGTGGTATCTACTCCATGTACTAATACTGCAGTAAGAGCAGTCCTTGTATTTGCTGCCTTTGTCTGTAGACAGACATTGAAGGTTGCTGACGAGATACCAGATGTTGAGATTCCATATATTGAGGTTCTGACAGCTGCTGTAGCAGAGGTTCCACTTGCCAGTGTTGCATTCTTTCCTATATTTGTCTCAGTGCCAGTCCAGCCAGTACTGTCTATATTAGTTCCAGAACCGGAACCACATGCACCTCCTGTGGTGTAGTTGAGAAATCGCACTCCACTATTACCATTGGATGAGATACCTACTAGCAAGAACTCGTTATTTTGGAAATTCGCGTTTCTGGTCAAGGTGATAGAACCAGAAGTAGTGGTGAATGATCCCGAAGCTCCACCGTAATAGCTTTGAGGAGGGTCGTTCGCTACAAACCACTGCCTTGCCTCCTTGAAGACCTGACCGGAATAGTTTATCTCAACTGGACCAAGTGCGTATAGCTTTGGAAACTGTAGTGGCACCGAGTAAGAATATTCCACAAATGTCTTGTTCTCGATGAGGTTTTTTGTCCAAGTGAGTACCTTAGTGTCACCGATAGTCTGGACATCTGCATCAGTTACAACACGGAAGACACCTGGAACATATTCTTTTACGGTAACTGATGTTGCATTTGTAAATGATTGAATGTCAATTCGTACATTAAACGAGTTTGGATTGCTTACAGGGTCTATCTTACTTGCTGCAGTTCTAACAATATCAAATGCAAATGATTTCTGGACTGAAAATGATGTGTTAAATGTAGCAATACCAGATCGGTTTTGCGCAGTAATGTCAACAGTATAGTTTCCTTCAGATTTTGTTGCATATTGCGCATTATACAAACCACATTCTGAATTTGGCATAATTCCATTATTCGATGTCAAAGTTCTTACATGGGAGGAAGGATCGTGGATGTTCATTACGATAGTTGCATTGCATACTGAATGTCCATCATTATCAAGTACGACTATGGTAAGATTAGCTACTTCGCCTGGTTTGTAAATGCTTTTTTGTGTGTTAAGAGATACAAGACCCCATTGGTATTGATCTTGTGTAACAAAGGTCTTGCCGTCTTTTATCATAGTGACTTTGACTGTGTATAAACCTGGTTGGGCGTCTCTTGTTGAAGACAGTTTTATGTCATATTTGCCTTCTCTGAGCTCTTTGAATACAGACTTTAACGAAATTGTTTTTCCATCAGGACCAGTGACTTGAACACTAATTGTCTTTTTCTGGTCTTTCCACTGTTCATGTTGTTCACTCTTATACGAAGCCTTGATCCCTTTGAATATACGCATAAAATCTTTATCTTTGAAATACTGGAATTGGAATTCTGGATTTTCTGTTATTAGGTAACTATTCTTAGTTTTATTTAAGGTGGGAATTACGGGAATGGCTGTATCGTTTAGCAATGTGAAGTTTAGAGCCAGATTTACGGTATCTATCATACTAACTTGGTCTACAAGGGTAGAGTTGTAAATTCCACTGGAGTTGGATGCAGGAGTATTCAATCTTATATCTACTGTATCTGTCATACTAACTTGGTCTACAAGGATAGAGTTGTAAATTCCACTGGAGTTGGATGCAGGAGTATTCAATCTTATATCTACTGTATCTGTCATACTAACTTGGTCTACAAGGGTAGAGTTGTAAATTCCACTGGAGTTGGATACTGGAGTATTCAATCTTATATCTACTGTATCTGTCATACTAACTTGGTCTACAAGGGTAGAGTTGTAAATTCCACTGGAGTTGGATACTGGAGTATTTGTTCCTGTGTTATTTTGTTCGTATATTCGTAGAATCTGCGACGGGGTTAGAAGCGAATCATACAAGTTTACGTCTTTAATCAGGCCAGAAAACTTGTTGTTGGACGTGGCTCTTAGTGAATTATAATATCCGCCTATTACTATGTCGGCGTTAGAGGATATAGAATCTACTGTCTTTGTTGTCAGTTTGCCATTAACTGCTACTGTGGGAACACCGCTTGTTTTAACAGTAGATTCTAAATTGCCGTTTACGTAAATAGCAATTGACGAACCAGTAAAGGTTGCAACAAGGTGGGTCCATTCATCTGGAATTGCAGTATTTGATTCTACTGTTTGCCACTTTATGCCATCAAATACGGAAAACACTACTATTTTGCTGGGAGGTATTATACTATTAACCGCAAGCAAAAATGTGTTCTCTTTACTTATTACTGTAAATTGAGGAGAACCTTGACTATAGTCTGGCTTGATCCATGCAGATAATGTAAGCGCAGATAAATTCCTAGTTGAGTTTATGTTTTGAGTCAGGTATCCGGATCCATCCAGTTTTAATGAAGTTCCGTTTGTTTCTTTTTGCAATTCTATATCGCCTACACTCTTTGTTTCATTTGCACCGCCAAATTGCCATGATTGAGTTGCATTTGGAATGGTGTTATGCTGTACCGCAGATACAATATCTGTAATGATCATGTCTTCTGTTAGAGTGGTAGTAGGATTTGGTGTGTGGTAAGGAGTAGTTTCCGTATCTGTAATATTTATCTCCTCAGATAGAGAAAGCGTAGCATTTGATGTATGATAAGACGTTGCGACCGTGACTGCATCACTAATGACTGCATTTTCGGAAAATGTGGAATTATCAAAGGCTGATTTTGACACAGGATTAGTAACGTTCGAAGCGTGGTTAGTAGTCACTACGTCATCTATACTAATTTGGTCTGATGGCGTAACTTTCATAATTGTCGACGGTAGTGGATTTAGGCTTGCTATGGTTGACGAATTAATATTTGAAAAGTTACCAATCGGAGACTGCACGGTAAAATTGACAGGAATATCAGTGTAGTTGGAGTTTATGCCAGAGTTACTAGCGGTTTTTGATAATAAACCGGTATTATTATCGATCTCAGCGTATGCCTTATTCGAATAACTTGATGAAATAGAAATTGGTGTTAGCACCATTGACGACAAAAGTAACGCAATAAAACAAAATGATAAAAATTGTTTGGATTTTTGAAATTGAAACCTGGCCTCTTCAGCACGAATTAAGATATAGCCTGAAAGGGGCACCAATAATACAAATATTATTGGATTTTTTGCGCTGACAAAATCATGTGCTACCAGTAGAATATTGTCTTCTGTTGAGTGAACAGAACCAATTAAGAAACTAGCTTCGTTGTTTGTATCCAAAGAAACTCCTTTTGTCAGCTTGACAGACAATAATTTGTTGAATATATTCACAAAATCCCTTTCTAAATAATAATTGTTATAAGAAAGTTTTTCATCAAAGCTTGATAGTTTAGTTACTGGTTGGTTAATTGCTAAAGGATTGTCTACAACAACCGTTTTACCAATTAGCCTTATTCTGTCAGAATTCCAAATTCTATCCATTGTAGCTTGCACATCATGGACACCTTTTACTAATACAGATGATTGTGTATCAAAATCGTTTGAAACTATAGCAAGTTGTTCTGATAAATTAATCTCTTTTTTGACGCCTGCAGTTTCGTCAGATTTTATTTTTTCATCCGATGGTAACATGCCGCTAGTATTAATTCCGAGATTTTCAGCAATTGCAATTTGCAGATGTCGTGGGGCATGTTTAGCTTCTATTGTTTTAAAAGATTTTTGTTTTTCAAAAATATTTTCTTTTTGTGCTGGCGACATTACGTCAGCGCTAGCGATAGCTGGTAGGGATACTGAGATCAAAAAAATCAGGTATAGAGAAAGAATTTTTTTGTTCAAAAAATAATTCCCTCCCTAATAGATGCCAATTGGATGGAACCAGAGCTATCTGCCAATAATTGGTTGATAATGGGAGTCTTTTGGGGCACAATTAAGATTAGGGAAGATAGCTGCAGTTTACCCAAAATTCCATGGAACATGTCTTGCTATTTTAGACTCTGCTTTGGAGATTAGGGGGACGGAATTGGATTGGATATAAATCGGCTCCACGGTGGCAGAGGGGCCTTTATTGCATGCCATTTTGGAATAAAATACTATAATTTCACCGGAAAATACGCTCTAAAACATCAGATCTACCAGTCTTATTCTCCGCTTTACTTGTTATTCGTGCATCTTATATTCATATAAGACATAGCTTTGGAAGATTTCACAAAGTTTCCGATGTAAGGATCTCTTACGCCCTAAATTTTATATGAATATAAAACAATGAATGTTATGGGAATAAGTATTCCAATTGGTGCTGAGCACTATGACAAGTTAAAGAGGATCTCTGACAAAGTTGGTCTTGGGCTGAAAAAGACAATTGAATATCTGGTATTGTACTATTGGCAAAAAGAAATTGAGCGAAGTGTTGTTGAATCGAAGGAATCCAAACCATCTCCTGTCGAATCAAAACGGGTCAAATCAACTGATGTTCCATCAAGACCCGTAATGCAAAATGAAGTTGAATCAAGGCGTGCAATACCAAGTGATGTTCAATCAAAAGAGATTAAACCAATCAGGGAGTTGCTAATCGAACTTGGAAGAGAATATGATCTCTTTTCTTCGAACATGACTACATCAACTTTAGTTACCCAACCGCAGAGCATGACAGCACTTAATTCTGATATCGAAAAGGAGGATTTCTGGCAAGCAAAGACCGCAGCCCTTCAACCCAAAAATAACCCAAGTAGTGCGCCTACTATAGCTTCGCATAAAGACCAAGATATTATACCATTAGTACAAAGATATCCCACTCCATCACCACAAGATATAGCACCATATTGTTCAGGCTGTGGTTCTCCAAGAAGACCAAATGCAAAATATTGTCATAACTGTGGAAGTTTGTTATGATGTTTAGTCAAAGTGTAGACAGAAAATTATACGGTTACGCAAGATAGAGAGAATAGATTCACATTTATGGTTGATTCTATGGTCATTTTATGAATCATTTTAGGAAAAATGAGACTTGGTTACGGGTTTTTGACCTTTTGAAACCGTATGTAACCAAATCCCAATACATAATTCACGTCCGAGCTTGACACCTGCATCTTAAGAGTAAATCTCTGAAGACGCTACAAGCTGCGCACAACTAGACACATGTTTTCTTTTTTCCCACAATTGAAACTCTTATCATAATTTTGGACTAGAAAATTTTGTTATCAAAAGTTTTTCTTGATTCCTTAAGGACCTTTCATAGATAAGACCACTATTTTACCAAGCGCGCCCTAATTCGCTTAGCTAAGACAGCAATTACTGAGATTATAAATCAAGATAGAATTATTAGATATCATATGTTTAGGTAATCCGGGATGGTTGGTAAAATTAAAATGAAACACTTTTCCGTGGTTTGAATTCAGGAATAGATATAATCCTAGGTCACTATATAAAGGCGGAGAGCAAATTTGGAAAGACCGTTGTCTTGATTCTGCCTTAGGTGAGCATAAGAAAAAAATGTTTTCTGCTAAAATAAACCAACGAAACCATTGAAATCAAAAATGCAAGAAATGGTAAAGGAAATTCAGGCAAAGATTTATCTGGTGAAATAATCTGCCCCCATTTTGATGGGCTTGGAATCTTCAGCGGTCCTGGTATGGTTAGACTGTCTGGCCACGCATATACTTTATTAGAATGAGCATCATATACCGCCATGTAAAAACCATAAACATCCGAACGGCCAACTAAATCAGTAGGAATTCTAAACTCATAACTTGCGTGTGGTACAGCTGTGTAACGATCATTTTCATCTGATACGTTACTGATTCCAATAAGCTCGTTAGAATTTTTGATTTTAGTATAATGATTAGATTGCTCTAATAAAGAACCACCTCGTAATGTGAAAGGATTTTTACTATCAAACGGAACCCCAAAACAATAATCATTTTCGTTTGCTACTGCACTTTGATTTCCGTTCTTGTCAAAACAAATTACTGCAATGTCAGCATGTTTGTCAAAACTAGTTTTCGATACTTCATCAATTAACACATAAATGAAATTTTCCTGATGAGCAGTTCTTAACTGCATCAGCGTTCCATCATTGTAGGAAATTGTATTCAAGCTAGACTGTTTCCATTCAGTTCCATACGTCCATTTTCCATCAAAAATAACTTTGTTCATAGTTGAAGAAACAGTAATCATTATAGGTTCAGCCTCTGCAGTGATAATCATATTTGATATAACCACAAAAACTATCACAAGAAAACATATTTTGCTTATCGGTTTGTTCAAATTCAAAATACAAAAAATTGAAGTTTTTCTTAAATGTTCATAATATTAGTCATGTTTATATTGTAAAAGGCGAATAAGAGCAGTTTGTAAATGAAAAAGAAGTCTATGATTGGAATAGGCATTGCTATTGCTATCATAATAGGAGTAATTATCGTACAATATACTGTGGTATACTCCAATCAAAATAACCCAGGGGCTCCAAACCAGTCATCAAATACGAATCCTCCTCTGGTGCCCCCCAAAGGCAAGCACGTTACTATAGATCTTAACGAGTCAATGCCGCTTGCCAGCCATTAAAGTGCCATTTTGGAACCCTCAAAGGGCGTAGATTTCCATAACCTCTAAAAGCAGAATTCATGTACAAGAGACAATGAATCGAAACACAACCTATGCGTTGTTTGGTGCAACCTTTGCCTTAGTGGCAGGTATGGTAGGCGGTAACTTCATGTTTGCTCAGCCTTTTGGCCTTGTGTCAGAGACTGAAAAACCAGCTAATGACGGAATGAAGATCTACGGACATGTCACTACAATTGTAAAGGATGCAAACGACCACATCAAAGCATACAGACAAACAGATAACGTTGTTGTAAACGTCGGAAAGAACTGTGTAAGCAAATTACTGTTTGGTGGTCCTTCAACTTCAAGAGGAGCTGCTGGAACTGGCGTTTGTCAGGGTGCAAATACTGCACCATGGAATGTTATAGCAATTGGTAACGGTAGCGGCGCAGTAACCCCAGCTACTACTGACTACCTACTTGCAGCGGAAACATCAAATGGTAACGGACTAGCTAGACAAGCCGGTTCTATAACGTACACAAACTCAACGGCTAGTGCTAGTGCAACGGCTCTAATTCAAGCTACATTTACAGTGGCCAATATAAGGTCTAGTGGTACACAGGTTACTGAGTCTGGACTCTTCAACAGTACTACAGTTGGAGCCTTTAGTATGTTTGCACACCAGGGAATCACAAGTATCCCGCTGAACAACGGAGACTCGCTAACAGTAAAATGGACTGTTAACGTAGGATAAAACAA
The DNA here is from genome assembly GCA_001920395.1 of Thaumarchaeota archaeon 13_1_20CM_2_39_20. Classification (GTDB taxonomy): domain Archaea; phylum Thermoproteota; class Nitrososphaeria; order Nitrososphaerales; family Nitrosopumilaceae; genus Nitrosotalea. The sequence continues at coordinate 5,177 of MNJS01000038.1, read as the reverse complement.
CACAAATAACCAAAGCCCCTTTTAAAAAAGGGCAAAATTTTTTTATCTTATTTAGTATAAATAAATTTTTAAATAAAAAGTAAAATAAAATGCCAAGCTCCAACAGCTTTTCTTCCTTTTTTCGAGAACAAAAAGGAACTCTTTACAAGAACTGATTGTTTATTTAATTATGCTAAAGAAGTAGGATAGATAGAAAAATTTCAGACTAGAAAGCATCAGTCTTATTATTTCTAACAAATCATCTGTAATTATGACATTGTTTTCTAAAAATTGCATAACATTCAAATGATCAAAACCACTTGCTTTTGTGTAATCAATAAAGTCTTATACTTCAACCGTGATTGATTCTAGATCTTTCTTTAGCTTTGCAATGTCTGTGCCAAGTGAATGAAGGATTAGCTCATCCTGGGCAGCTCCGCTTGAAGTCTGAGCATGGGTGTTCTTGTCTTCATATACCTCTTGCCTTGGCAATTCAGTGTTCTTTTTCTGAGCTCTCTCGGAAATCACACTGTCAAGCTTGTTTTTGTATTGAGCAATCTCTGCCTTGAGTGAATCAATGTTTTGTTGATATTGAGTACTTTGAGATAGAGTATTGTCAAGCTTATTCTTGTATTCAGTAACCTCTGTCCTGAGTAGATCAATAATTTGTTGATACCAACTATTTTGAGGTAGAGTGCTGGTAATCTTCCTCTTGTATTCAGCAACCTGCGACTTGAGTGTGTTTATGATTTGCTGATACTGAACGATTTCAGGCGATATAGAACCTATCTTGCTTTTGTATTCTGCAACTTCATCCTTGAGCGAGTTTATGATGTGGTGATATTGCGCGATTTCAGATGATATGAGGCCAAGCTTACTTTTGTATTCAGTAACCTCATCCACTAGTGACTCTATGACTTGTTCGTACTGGATATTATCAGACAGAATATTACCTAGATTACTCTTGTATTCTGAGACCTCTGCCCTAAGTGAATCTATAATTTGCTGATACTGGGCAATTTCATGGTATACGTCGTCATACCTACTTTTGCGCGTTGCTTGAGACATGATCTCTACCAGATTTAGTCAGGATAGGGTATCTAACCTAGTATGTCAATCTCGTTACCATTTTTTGTTGGTATTTCTTTCTCTGCAACTTTGCCATTAGATCTTTACGTTGTGAATTGGATTAGCTAAGACTGCAGATGCTAATCATTTATAGATTTTATAGATTTGAAGTGGAATGTATTACATGTATAATTTTGCTAAACTCTTTTTCTTCGACTATATCAGAAGACTGCGATTGATTCAAGATTTTTCTTTAGCTTTGCAATGTCTATGCTAAGTGAATAAAGCATTCTCTCATCCTCATCATCTAGATATGATGAAGTGTCAGACACGTTATTGTCGTTTGCAGATATCTCTTCCCTTTGCAAATCGGTGTTCTTTTTCTGACCTTTCTCAGAAATCATAGTATCAAGCTTACTTTTGTATTCAGATATCTCTGCTTTTAATGAATCAATAATTTGTTGATATTGGGCAGTATCAGACAGTGTACTGCTAACGTTGCTTTTGTATTCGGCAACTTCATCCTTAAGCGAGTTTATGATTTGTTGATAATGTAGGACTTCAGATGATATGGAGCTGATTTTGTTTCTGTATTCAGTAACTTCATCTCTTAGTGAATCAATGTTTTGTTGCTGAGCTTGATCAGAATTCACAATTTCAAGCTTATTTTTGTATTCAGATATCTCCCTCAGCAAATCTATATCTTGTCGCTGAGCTTGCTGAGAAATCATAATGTCAAGTTTATTTTTGTATTCAGAAATCTCTTCCCTTAGTGAATCAATCTTTTGTTGCTGAGATTGCTCAGAAATCGCAGTATCAAGCCTCCTTTTTTGTTCGGCTATCTCTTCTCTAAGTGAATTTATTATTTGATCATATTGTGGAACTTCTTTTGATGTGGATTGGAAATGTTTATTCTTATATTGAGTAATCTCTGCCTTGAGTGAATCTATTATTTGTTGATACTCAATATTAGGGGATAAAATATTGGTAATCTTGTTTTTGTATTCAGATATCTCGGCCCTAAGTGAATCTATAATTTGTTGATATTTATTATTTTGAGATAAAACATTGCCAAGCTTGTTTTTGTATTCAGCTGTCTCTTCCCTAAGCGAATTTATGATTTGTTGATATTGTAGAACTTCAGATGATATGGAGCCAAGCTTACTTTTGTATTTAGCTATCTCTTCGATCAGCAAGTCGTTGTTCTTCTCCTGAGGTCCCTGAGAAATCATTGCCTCAAGCTTGGTGTTGTATTCAGCTATCTCTTCCCTAAGCGAATTTATGATTTGTTGATATTGTGCAATTTCATGAAATACATCGTCAAACTTGTCTTTGTGTGTTCCTTGAGACATGTCTTATCTGATGTGGGTACAACAAGCTTTATCTCACCTAGTATGTCATTTTAACGGACGTACTTGTCTACTCAAAGTTGTTTACAGCTGGAATGGTGAATAACGAAATTATAGAAGTGGTATTTTATTTCCAGGATTTCTCTGTAGTCATACGTGTAATACGATCGAGTGCTTGGAATATTTTAGGTAGGCCTAGTACTCAAGTTATAAAAAAAGAGTGTAGATGGTTCTAGTGTACTATTGTGATATACCAAGTGACCTTTATTGTATCAGCCGGGTTGACAGCAATATTTGGACTAATAGCTTGCCTTGCAAAGACATGTCCCGAATTTAATGTTGTTGTATCCAACAAGCCGACTGTGGCCACAGTACCGCCAGTTGCTCCTATAATAACCGTGCTACCAATTGAAGCTACTGCTCCTTTGCCAACTCCAGTTCCAGTTGAGTTGGTAATTCCAAGATTCACTCCTGATGCGTCAACTCTACTGGTGCCTGCAATTTCTTGGAGCAATGCATAAGAGTCTCTGTCAGTTCCTGCTAACTGAGCAGTTGTACTGGTATTTCCTCCTACTGCTATAACATGGTATGGAAGACAGTCACTAAGGGGATTAGTTCCGTTTGCTCCAAACACCAATTTTCCAATGCAGTTTCCACCACCATCTAAAATCAAGTTGTCTGTTTGTCTATAGGCCTTGATATGTTCCTGAGAATCTTTCACCTCGAGTATTAAATGGCCTGAAAACCCCAGAGACCCACCTACATTATTGCCTTCTGTAGTAGCCTGGTTTTGAGGTCCAAGTAAACCCGTGGTAGTAAATATTCCCGAGCCTACCAATACGGCAGATATTACCACTATGGCAGGCAGGCTATATTTTTGCATAAGCGATATACTAATGCACTATTAATAGAGGTGTCGGAACTTTTATTCAAGTTCTAAATTTGTAACTTAGGGAATATTCTTGATGCCAACTGTTTCTGATAGCGATATGGTATAGTTCTTGGGTTTTATTATTCCTGTCACGACCTGGGTTGGGCTTTTGATGGTATTTTCATTTATGAAAAAATAAACAGTACCAGCCGCAATTACAGCTATTGCAATACCAATGACAATAGCAAGGATCTTTTTCATGTTTTCATCTTTGATAATTAGCTTATAAGGATTTTTAAAGTCTCGAGATAAGAAACAGTTGTAACAAGAAAAAGCTTGCTATTGGTAGCTCGCTTTACTTAATTATTTTGAGTAGCTCTAATATTCCATCTTATGCATAAAGAACTCCTATAACAACAAGTGGTACCATGAACAAGGTTTCATTTGATGGGAAATGGATTTTATACGAAATGGAGGGAATCGACTTTAACTCAAATAGATACGGGAGCTGGTGAACCGATTTACCTGAGAACTGCTCATCAGGAAAATTTCATTTATGTGTTAATTGATGAAGTATCGAAAACTAGTTTTGACAAACATGCTGACATTGCAGTAATTTGTTTTGACAAGAACGGAAATCAAAGTGCAGTAGCAAACGAAAATGATTATTGTTTTGGGGTTCCGTTTGATAGTAAAAATCCTTTCACATTACGAGGTGGTTCTTTATTAGAGCAATCTAATCATTATACTAAAATCAAAAATTCTAACGAGCTTATTGGAATCAGTAACGTATCAGATGAAAATGATCGTTACACAGCTGTACCACACGCAAGTTATGAGTTTAGAATTCCTACTGATTTAGTTGGAAGGTCAGATACGTATGGTGTTTACAGTGTAGTGTATGACGCGCATACCAACAAGTTCTATGCATGGCCTAGTCCATCAACTGCATCCTTCCTTTTCAAAATACCATTGCCTGCAAGCTGGGGAGAAATAGTATCACCTGACAAATCGCTTCCAGAATTGTCTTGGCCTACAATCTTACTTTTGTCTGGTGTCTTGTTTGTCATCTATGTTACAAAAATAAGATATAGGCATTTGCATTTGAGAACAAATGGTAATTGGCTAAATTAAAGAGATTAAACGCAAAGATTAAAAGATGTAAAAAATGCCCGCGGCTAGTATCTTATATCGATAAAATATCAAAAGAAAAAGTAAAACGATTTAAAGATGAAAAGTATTGGGGAAGGCCGCTCACCGGTTTTGGTGATGTCAATGCAAGCCTGTTAATCATTGGACTTGCACCTGCCGCACATGGTGGCAATAGAACAGGCAGAATGTTTACAGGTGATTCCTCAGGTGATTGGCTTGCCAAAGTTCTGCATGATTTTGGCTTTGCAAATAAACCGACCAGTAAGAGTAGCTATGACGGTTTTGCATTAATTAATGCCTATATCACTGCCTCAGTGAGATGCGCACCACCTGAAAATAAGCCGCTAAGAGAAGAACTTGACAATTGCTTAAGTTATCTCAAAGAGGAGCTTGAAATTTTGACAAACGTAAAAGTAATAATTTGTCTAGGAAGGATTGCGTTTGATTCATGCTGCAAGCTTTTGGATATCAGAGGAATCAAGTTTTCTCATGGCAGAACATTTACCCATGGAAAGTGGATCATTATATCCTCATATCACCCAAGCAGACAAAATACTCAGACAGGTCGCCTCACTTGGAAACAGTGGCAAGAGGTGTTCTCAAAAGCAGAACAGATCTTAGGTGAATCGACACTGACGAAGTGATATAATAAAAAAAGAAGACGTACTCGCCAGTCTCCCATCCGAGCTGCCCTACTCGTATGTTGATTGTGACGATACGCCGGAGGGTGATGGAACTGATGGGAATCTGTCGCCAAT
>MNJS01000007.1 GCA_001920395.1 Thaumarchaeota archaeon 13_1_20CM_2_39_20 | reverse complement strand
AGAAGGAGGATAGTTTTCGGAGAGCTTGCAGGCAAGAATGGGGCTGCCTACCTCATGTCGCTCTTGGGCTTGGATAAGAATGATGAACATGCAAAGAAAGTGGCAGCAGGACTTAAGAACCTAAGAATGGGGGATTTACTTGAGATTCCTCTAGACGACAGGCTTGAAAAAAAGATAATTAATGACACCCAAGTGAAGGTAAAGTCAGGTAAATAATATGAAATGCCCAGAATGTGATGCCACCATCAATCCTCCAAAAGATTCGATGGAGGGAGAGATAATAACATGCCAAGACTGTGGAGCAAGTTTTGAGCTTTCAAAGGGATCCTCCGGCTTTGAGTTGAAACCAGCACAAACTGTTGGTGAGGACTGGGGCCAGTGAGCTCGAGCTTATCGATTCTCTACGATACCATCAGGTGGGAAGAAAGAGCTCTCTTTGATGCCGCTAAAGCAAAGGACATCGATGCAAAGATGGTAGACTGTAAGAACTTGTCCGTAAGTTTAGATAAAGATAAAGAAGATTTTGGAACTGTTATTCAAAGATGTGTTAGCTATTACCGCAGTCTTCACTCTACTGCAGCACTTGAAGGTAAAGGAGTCAATGTGATAAACTGCCTGAACACCAGTATTTTTGCGGGAAATAAACTATTTACTCATATGCTTCTAGTAAAACATGGAATACCCACTCCTTTCAGTGCCGTGGCATTCTCACAGGATACCGCTCTAGATATTCTTGAGAAAAGAGGTTATCCAATGGTGTTGAAACCCACAGTTGGGAGTTGGGGTAGGATGATAGCTTTACTAAAAGATCGTGATTCAGCCGAAGGCATTATGGAGACAAGAGAGAGGATGTATCCAATTTATCAGGTGTACTATTTGGAAGAATTTGTCAACAGGCCACCTCGAGATATTAGGGTTATTGTGATAGGAGACGACGTTGTTGCAGCAATATATCGATATTCTGGTGATGGACAGTGGAAAACGAACATGGCGTTGGGCGGCAAGGCAGAAGAATGCAGGATTACCAAGGAGATTGAGGATGTTTGTATCAAAGCAAAAAATGCTGTTCAAGGCCAGATTGTTGGTATCGATTTAATGGAAAGTAAGGAAAAAGGCTTGGTAGTTCACGAGGTTAACAATACAACGGAATACAAAAATACTGTAAGAGTTACTGGCGTAGATATACCAGCCTTGATGATTCATTACGCAATAAAATCGAGAAAATAAGAATTGGACTCTTCAATAACCATTACACCTAGGTACTCAGTAAAGATGCTAGAGAAGGTTCTAAGGTTATACACTCCCTCCCTATCAGAAAAACAACTAGCTGAGTTCTTGGTTGACAAATGTGATGATCTGGGATTTGAAAATATACGCATAGATGAAGTAGGAAATCTGATCGCGACAAAGGGTTCCGGTTCACCAAAGATCTTACTTTGCGGTCACATGGACACAGTGCCTGGCAAGATCAAGGTAAAAAACGAAAATGGATTCATCTATGGTCGTGGGGCTTCCGATGCAAAAGCACCATTAATGGCTATGCTTCTTGCAGCAGCTTCACTTCAAAACCATGGTGGGACAGTAGTCTTTGCAGCGGTTGTAGATGAAGAAGGTAATGCAACCGGGATCAAGAGCCTTGTTAAACAGAAGCCTGATATAGATTATGCAATTTTCGGAGAACCGAGTGGAATTAAAAATATCACAATTGCCTACAAGGGTAGGATAGCCATAAATCTAAAAATAAATGTAGGAAATAGTGCTCATGCAAGTGCACCGTGGCTTGCAAAAAATGCAATCGAAGAATCGTATGTTTTTACCAGTGCTCTAAAGTCTGCATTAGAAGAAAATCCATCTAATAGATCAAAGAGTATGATGTTAACTGCTGCCCTCACTGAAATTAAGGGTGGCACAAGCCATAACGTTACAGCTCTAGAATGTGATGCTATTTTGGACATCAGAATACCGGTAAACATGAACTGCAAAATGGTAGGAGAGAAGATTGCAACTACCGTTCAAGAAGTGGCAAAGAAGCAAGGTGTAAATGCGTTTTATTCAGTATTGGATGAGACTGAACCCTTTGAGGCTCCACACAATTCTCCACTTGTTAGGGCTCTGACATTGGGCATCATCGATGTAGAAAAGGCCAGGCCTCAGCTAATAAGAAAAACTGGCACTGGAGATATGAACATCATAGGAAACGCACTGAATATACCGGTGGTAACTTATGGTCCAGGTGATCCTCATGCTTCTCACACAATTGACGAACGAGTATCCACCGATGAATATCTTAGGAGTATAGAGGTGTTTAAGCGGATGATGCATCACCTCAAGCGATTACATACAATCCCAATTAAATCGCAGAAGGCAACCACCTAGTCCTGCAACACAAAACGAAGCTCAAAATATACAACAAATGGAATTCTGCTATGTTATGGTTTGTCGGCCTTGGCATTTCCGGCATAAATGGAGTTGGTTCAAACGCAATTAAGATCCTAAAAAAAGCCGATGTCATTTTCCTAGAGAATTTCACGAGTCCGATAGGAAAACAGGAATTGTCAAATATTAAGAAATTTGCTAAAAAAAAATTGAAAGTTGCACCACGTTGGATGGTTGAAGATGGTAAGGCGATCCTTTCTGAAGCGAAAAGAAAGACTGTTGTTCTTCTTTCATACGGCGATCCCTATGTAGCAACGACTCACATTGAGCTGCGTACGAGGGCAGAAAGGGAAAAGATCAGAACTAAGACCATACATGGCGTGTCGGCCATAACATCGGTTGTGGGAGAGTGTGGATTACATCATTACAAGATAGGCCGCCCTGTTACCATCATGAGAGAATTACCATCGTTAACTACAGTGTATGACGTCATTTATGAAAATCTGATAAAAGGTAGTCATAATGTCTTGATTTTGGAATATGATAATGATGCCAATTTCTTTTTAGAACCCAAGGAAGCATTCTCGAACCTTCTTCTTACTGAAGGTTCACAAAAAAGAGACGTAATAAACGAATCAACATTTGCAATAGTTGCCTCACGAATTGGTTCAAAAGATCAGGGCATTATCGCGGGTAAATTGTCATCTCTTGTAAATACTAACTTCGGAAAACCTCCCCACACCATCATCATCCCAGGTAAGCTACATTTTACAGAGTATGATGCAATCAAGACTTTTGCGAAATGTTTGGATGAACCGTTAGATAACTCATCAAAAATTCAAAAAATATCACAACAGATGATTCTAAAGTACATCCCAAAGGCGAGAATGGTCCTTGAAGAAGTAAGAAGACTTTTCAAAGATGATAAAGCAATGCAACCAGTTATAGAAAATGCACATCTATATCTAGACGATGCTGAGAAGTTCCAAAGCCAAGGAAGAGAGGAACTCGCTGTATTAAGTATAGGGTATGCGGAAGGCTTGATAGATGCATTGCGTCTGTCAAAGGGAATAGATCCTTGGACACAGAGTTTATAGATTAACCAGACAGTAGAAACTTGGTTTAGTGATACATTTGGACATGTTGGACAAGGAAGTAATTTCAGCGTTATATGTGTCGTCTATTTCTGGGGAGAATCCTGTTGAGATTCTCAGAAGAAAATTATCCTTAAGTTCTGACTACCTATCAGAAAGAATAGAATCTCTTGTGAAAAATAGTTTTATTGAAAAGGATAAGAAGACTTTGACGGAACTGGGAAGAGGTTCAATAAGAGTCGTTCTTGCAGGAGGAGTTTTTGATATCATTCATCCTGGTCATTTGCACACACTTAGAGCTGCCAGGGCTTTGGGCAATGTGCTGGTAGTCGTAATCGCAACTGACACCACAGCACAAAAGATGAAAAAAAGAATACCGCTTCACAATATGGAATTACGAAGAGATTTGGTTCGTTCCCTTTCATTGGTTGATTATGCCATGGTTGGTTATGAAGGAGATATTTTCAAGACAGTAGAGTTGGTAAAACCTGACATTATAGCACTAGGTTACGACCAAATTCACCAAGAGAAATTCATAGTTGACGGGTGCAAGAAAATTGGTGTTGAGGTATCCATTGCTAGATTACAATCTCCTATTCCAGACATAAAGAGCTCAAAAATAGAGGGCGATTACGGAAAGTCAATTTATGGACTGTAAGCATTTTATAATTATTGCTATGATATAGGTTTTACAGGGACGTGTATTGAGATCTGAGAGCCTGTAGATAGTCTCGTTGCTTTTTTTATGTTATCTTTAGAAATTAATTCTATTATAGAATCATCATGATGGGTTCTTTCCAACAGGATCAAGGCTGTGTCAACAAGGTTGTTAGCTCTTGCCGGGTAGCATTTTACCCACCCGTACGTGCGTTTATCATCTGAAAAACCATTTATCATTATAGCCGGATATGCATCAAGAGCACGTTTTGCTTCTATGAATTCCTTGTCTTTCAGTTTCACATTTAGAGTACCTGGAAATGGGGCATAACCAAGTTTTGCCTTGAATTGCTTTGCATATCCTTTCAATGACATATAGTATGCACCTTCCCCCATGCCCGAAATTATTGTGCCTTTGAACTCAATGAATGATGGTGATGTCGCAAGGCTCGATTTTAGAACTGAGAATATCTTTGACATCTCAGTGTGGCCTTTGGTCGTTATCCTTACTGAAACTTTTTGTCCACTTCGTAACCTCTCAATGCATCCAGCCGACTCGAGCTCCAAAAGATGTTTTGATGCTGCTTGTTGAGATTTGCAAATACTCTTTCCTAAAGAAGATGTAGTTATTGGTATGAAATTGTATCGAGCGCCTTTGGCGAAAAGTTCTGCAAGTGTAAGGATGTGTTGTACTTTGAGTTCCGGCATTGGTCTTATGCAATACCAAGCTCTGTAAATGTTTTGAGTACCAATCCATCAGTCGATTTGAGATTAGCCATCCTATGTCCTATAACGCATTCTATTCCGGCCTGTTTTGCTGAATCAATCAATCTCTGTGTTATTATCCCGTCTAATACTAGGTATTTTATGCCGGAACCTGGAGAAAGCTTTCCTACAACCTCGCTTACTGGCACTTTGAAAACTTCGTTGAGTCCTTCATCTAACGCAACTGCTTCAAGAGACTCGTTAAGTTCTGGATATACCTTCTTTGCAACATTTGCGATGGGTTCATCCGTTGGATCTTGCAATCTTGGTTTTGTAGTTTCTTTCTTCATATCTTCGGCTGTATCTTTAAGAATTTCTACTATCTGCATAGGTGTTAGTTCCTCAACCTCTACACCATCAGGAGCTCTGTGCACTACATCGATGTTAACCATGGATTTGAGCTCTTTTAGAATAAATCCACCGGCTCTGTCACCATCTAGGAATGCTACAACTTTTGATTTTGATTCGCAGAGTGATTTTATTGATTCGTCAATTTTTGCGCCTTCTATTGCAAGTGCGTTATCAAAACCTGCACGTAGAAGATTTATCACATCTGCACGACCTTCCACAAGTATTATCCATGGAGAATCAAAAACTCCAGAGCCACATGCTAGCTTTTCTTTTCCAAAAGTAGTTAATTTACCGCTTGATGTGACTTCAGATACGTCCTTTAGCATTTCTTCGCCTTCACTAATTGTCTTTGTTGACCATTTTTGGACGATTTCTCGTGCTCTATCTACGATTTCCTTTTTTTTAGCAGTGCGTACGTCCTCTATTGCCTCGAGTTTGAATCTAGCTTGAAATGGTCCTACTTTATCTATACTTTCAATGGCTGCAGCTATCAAAGCGGCAGTATTGATGTCCGTGCTCATTGGTATAAGCGCATCTCCCTTTGTTTGGTTAGTCGTAGTCGTAGTATTGACCTCGATCCTTCCCACTTTGGAGACCTTCTGAAGTTCGTTTAGGTTCATCTCTGGGCCAAGCAGTCCTTCTGTTTGGCCAAAAATTGCACCTATTATATCGGCCTTCTCAACGAGTCCATCGACGTCAAAGCTGAGCTTAACGTGATACTTGACAATTCCACTATATGGCAAATCATAAACCTCTTAATTTTTGATCAATCTATTTTCTTTAAGGGCTGATATAAGTGCTTATTGTTTGTCTTCATCATACCTCATCTGCATATGATGAAAGATCCTCAACATTCCTTACCTTGCCTTTCGTAATCGCAATAAGCTTTCTCTTAAATGTTAGATCTATAGCCATCCTGTGTTGAAGTTGAGATATTATTCTTCGAGTGAGGTATCGACCCTTTCTATCCGAATCAAGAAGTATAATGAGATTTCTGTATCGGGGCATTGAATCTATAAATTTTGCTAATCCTTTGAAACTATGAAATTGACAAACTCTTCCAGAAAATCCCAATCTCTTCAGAGCATTTTCATCTTTTTTCCCCTCAACTACTACTATGCTATTCTTCTTTAAGTTAAGTAATCTAACAAAATTCCGAACCTCGATTATTTCCGAATTATCAAGATTCACAAACTTATTTAGAACTAACAATATTAAGCAATTCTCAACGATCTAGATGTCCGACATATTAATCATACAAAACGCAAGATATGAGGGACCTGCTGTCCTAGGAGAATTACTTCGTCTAGACGGATTTAATATCAGCACGGTCTTGGCAAAAAGAGAAAGGATTCCTGCTATAGATTCTTGTGCCATAGTGATTCTTGGTGCGCCAGAGAGTGCAAACGATGACCTTCCATACCTTAAGGAAGAACTCAATCTCATAATTGAATCGATCAGAAAGAACATACCGGTGCTTGGCATATGTTTGGGTTCCCAGCTCATTGCAAAAGCATTTGGGGCAAAGGTCTACCAAGGAAGCAGGAAAGAAATTGGCTTTTATCATGATATTGAATTTGATAATACGTCTGACTCGAAGCTTTTCAATGACATTAAGAGCCCTGCCACGGTATTTCATTGGCATGGAGATACTTTTGAGCTTCCCAATCACGCTGTGAGGTTGGCTCATTCAAAGGATTATGAAAATCAGGCATTTAAGTGCGGTAGTGCAGTAGGAGTGCAATTTCATCTTGAGGTAGATGAATCAACCATACGATTATGGCTTGAAAAGTCTAAAAATGAAGTAAGTACGATTCCTTATATCGATCCGGAAGAAATAGCAAAAAAAATACCGCAGAATATAGATATAATTCAAAACAACATGAGAGTATTTTACCGAAATTTAAAGTCAGAATTTAATCTTTGACAAAAGTTTAATATAAAGACCGTTAGACTTTCGAATTTAGTTATGACATCACGACTTAGAGCACTGATGATATATTCTATATCTGCAAATCACAAAGAGGCGAACTTGCTATGAGTACGATTACAAAGATTTTCCAAGAAACCATTTCCACTGATCATAAAGTAATCACCGAAGATCTTTCAAAAGCGGTTTTGAGAAAATACGGTGTCAAAGTTCCAGGATATGATCTGGTAAATACTACCAAAGAGGCAGTCAGAGCAGCGAAGAAACTTGGTTTTCCACTTGTCATGAAAGTTGTTTCCCCGCAAATTCTTCACAAGACAGATGTTGGGGGAGTAAAGGTAGGATTACAAAATGAAAAAGAAGTAAAGAAAGCATTCATCGACATGTATTCGAGACTCTCAAAGAAGAAAGGAGTCCAGTTAAAGGGAATCCTACTTGAGAAAATGGTTCCACAAGGTGTAGAGCTTATCGTAGGACTTCAAAACGATCCTCAATTTGGTCCAGTAATAATGGTTGGACTGGGAGGAGTCTTGACAGAAATTTTCAGAGATGTTGCTTTCAGAATGCTTCCAATTACAATTGAGGATGCAAAGTCTATGCTTGCTGAACTCAAGGGTACAAAGATCCTTCGAGGTTACCGAGGAAGTAATCCTATCGATTTGAATATGCTTGCAAAGGCACTTACTCAGATAGGAAAAATAGGAGTGGATAATGCTGGTTACTTTGACAGTGTTGACTTTAATCCTATTGTGGTATATCCAAAATCATACTATGTAGTTGACGCAAAAATAATTTTGAGAAGAGAATTCAAAAAAGACGCAATCTCCGCTGCAAAACCCAACGTAGAATTCATGGAAAAATTCTTCACACCGCAGTCTGTTGCACTTGTGGGCGCATCTGCTACACCTGGTAAAGTTGGAAATTCGGTTCTTGATAGTATAGCAAAGCATGACTACAAAGGAAAAGTTTATCCAATAAACCCCAAATCTGAAGAGATACTTGGGCTCAAGTGCTACCCATCACTTGAATCTATAACAGATCCGATTGATTTGGTTGTAGTGTGTGTCGATCTTTCTGTAACTCCACCTGTTTTGGAGACTTGCGCAAAGAAAGGAATCCACAATGTGGTCATTGTTTCTGGTGGAGGAAAGGAGCTCGGCGGTGAAAGAGCGGCATATGAAGCCGAAATAAAGAGGCTCTCTGAACAGAACAAAATCAGAATTATCGGTCCAAACTGCATCGGCATGTTTAACGCGGCAAACAGATTAGACTGCGCCTTCCAAGGCCAGGCAAGAATGATTCGCGCGAGGTTAGGTCCCGTTGCACTATTATCTCAGAGTGGAACGATGGGAATTAGCTTCCTTGAAACAGCAAATTCCTTCGGATTATCTAAGATGGTAAGCTACGGGAACAGGTCGGACGTAGATGAAGCAGACATGATTTGGTACCTAGCCAATGATCCTCAAACAAAGGTAATTGCACTTTATGTAGAAGGATTTGGCGATGGTCGCAAATTCATTGAAACGGCAAAACATGTGATGAAGGAAAAGCATAAGCCAGTAGTTATCTGGAAGAGTGGAAGAACTACGCTCGGAGCAAAGCAAGCCGCCTCACATACAGGTTCGCTGGGTGGCTCAAATGCGATTATCATGGGTGCTTTCAAACAATCTGGAATAGTTTCCGTTGATAGTTATCAGGAACTTGCTTCTGTTGTCAAGGGATTGGCATGGCAACCAGCAGCAAGAGGAAACAGAGTTGGACTAGTAAGCAATGGCGCAGGTCCAATGATTGGAGCAATTGACCAGTTTGAAAGATTTGGATTAGAGCTAGGCAAAGTTACAGAAACCACATTAAAAGAGATGAAGGAGCATTATCCGCCAACTTACGTAATCAGTAACGGCAACCCTGTTGATGTCACAGGAGGTGCAAATGCTGATGATTACAGATATGCAATCCAGAAATTTATGAATGATCCTAACATCGACATCGTAATGCCATGGTTTGTCTTCCAGGATGATCCATTAGAGGAGATTATAATAGACTACCTAGGAGAATTTTCAAAGCAAGCAATAAAACCATTATTGGTAGGTGGAAATGGTGGTCCTTATACACAGAAAGTGTCAAGCCTCATTGAGAGACACCAAGTTCCAGTCTACGATGACATAAGAAATTGGGTATCTACTGCAGCAGCTTTGTATCAATGGGGAAAACACACGTCAGATAAAGTTTAATTTCCTGGCAAGTTGGAGCCTCTCCATGTCTCTGGTTAATGTCTCAAAGTTAGAGGGAATATGTACTTTTAAGATAAACAGGCCTGACAAGTTGAATGCCATGAATATGGATGTTGCAAATGAGCTTATCAAGGTCTTCAAAGAAATAGAGACAGATAATTCAGTGAAAGTAGTAATCCTCACAGGAGAAGGAGACAAGGCATTCTCTGCAGGTGCAGACATTGCCTACATGTCAACAATCACACCAATAGAAGCTGAGACATATGCAAAACTTGGTCATCTTCTAACTTACACCGTTGAAAATTGTAGCAAACCAACAATAGCAGCAATAAACGGATTTGCGTTGGGCGGCGGTTGCGAGCTTGCTCTTTCATGCGATCTGAGAATAGCTGCCGACTCGGCCAAGATAGGACAGCCTGAAGTAACAATAGGCGTCTGTCCTGGATGGGGCGGAACTCAGCGATTACAAAGAATTGTTGGCGTATCTAGAGCTAAGGACTTGATTTACACAGGAAGAATGGTCAAGGCAGATGAAGCGAAGGAGATTGGGCTAGTAAACAAGGTAGTTGAACTTCCAAAGTTGATGGAGGAGACTACAAACATTGCCAAGATGATTGCGCAAAACTCCGCAATGGCAGTAAGGATGTCAAAGATTGCCATAAACAAGGGCAGAAATTCAGATATTGATACAGGTCTTGCACTTGAACTTTACACTTGGGGATTGTGCTTTACTCATCCTGACAGAACGGAAAGAATGACTGCTTTTGTCAACAAGTCAAAGAAATAGAGTTCGGCCCTCTCACATTTGATGCCTAATATGTTAGGTATGAAAAGATTCTTATAATTTCGAGGACGAACCATATCTATGAGTAATACTCAAGCAACAAAACTGCTTACAATCACGTCAAAGGCGGCAGAAAAGGTACTGGCTTTCATGAAAGAGGAAGCTGAGCAACCAGAATTTCTGCGAGTATATGTACAAGGTGGAGGATGCTCTGGTTTGTCCTATGGAATGGGATTTGAAAAGAAGCCTGAGGAGGACGACCTTGTTATCGAAGAGCATGGAGTAAAAATGGTAGTTGACAGTTACAGCGCTGATTATCTCAAAGACGCAAACATTGACTACATTGAGAGCCTTATGGGTGCTGGGTTTAAGATAAATAATCCAAACGTGACTAAGTCTTGCTCTTGTGGTCATTCATTTAGTACGTCTTAAATTCAGAATTTCTTAATTTTTATTTTGTATTATAACAGAGTTAGTTCTAGCCTAATCTTTTAGATCACGATCAGAGTCATCGTGGTAAGAACGTGGGGTACTTTTCGCACATACTTTGTTATTATTTGTTCTAAGAAAACAGAGTCCTGAGCCTCGATCTTTGCTATAACATCGTAGAGACCCAAAACTCCGATGACTTCCTTTACGCCTTTTATTTCCATAATACTCCTTATGACTTGACTCTCTTTTCCTGTCTCACAATGAATTGCAACAAATGCCTTTGTCATTTCTGCTTGTAAATATTAGAACTTTCAGTTGCTTATGGCCATAGGCCTCTTGCATCATATGCTTCTAGCACTCTTCCGACGGCCAGCACCATGCTTGCTTTTCTCATGTCTACGTTGTGCTTTTTTGATAATGCGTAAGTATCATTAAAGCCACGCACAATATGTTTTTCCATCTTACCTGCAACTTCATCGAAGGTCCAGTAGTATCTCTGCAAGTTTTGCACCCATTCAAGATACGAAATGCATACTCCTCCAGAGTTTGCAAGAATGTCTGGAATAACCATTATCTTATCTTTGTGGAGAATTTCGTCTGCCTCTGGGGTTGTTGGCCCATTAGCAGCCTCGGCAATTATCTTGCAGTCTACATTTCGTGCAATTTGAGGAGTTATCTGATTTTCAAGAGCAGCCGGAACAAGTACGTCGCAAGAGGTTGTAAGAAGTTGTTCTGTTGAGATCTTCTTGCTTCCTGGATATCCCACAACACTTCCATGTTTGTTTTTATAGTCAAGAACTTTCTTTGAATCAAACCCCTTTGTATTTATTATTGAACCCTTTGAATCACTTACTGCAATTACCTTTGTGCCCATCTTTTCTAGATATTGGGCTGAAAATGTTCCTGCATTACCAAACCCTTGGATAACAACTCTTGCTCCCTTAAGTCTGAGCCCAATTTTCTTTGCTGCTTCTCTGACACAATATGCAACTCCCAAACCAGTTGCAACGTTTCTTGCCTGAGATCCTCCGACAGGAATTGGTTTTCCAGTAATGACCGCAGGCTCGGCCTGACCATGCATTATGCTGTAGACATCCATTATCTGTGCCATCTCCTTTCCGGTTGTGTAGACATCGGGAGCTGGGATGTCTTTTCCTGGTCCGATTATCTCAGATATAGCATATGCGTATCTACGTGTTAATCGCTCCTTTTCGTCTGCAGAAAGTCTTTTTGGATCACAAATGATTCCACCTTTTCCTCCACCAAAAGGAACATCGACAATAGCACATTTCCATGTCATCCACATCGAAAGTGCCTTTACTTCTTCTATTGTCACGTCAGGGTGATATCTAATTCCTCCCTTGAATGGTCCCCGAAAATCATTATGTTGAGATCTAAATCCTGTGAATACCTTAATCTTACCATTATCCATTTTAACGGGGAGAGAAACAGTTAGAATTTTTTTAGGGGTTGCAAGCATTTCATGAACACCTGGATCAAGCTTCAAAATTTTTGCAGCGCTTGCAAGTTGCTTCAGAGCGTTCTGCCATGGATCGATTTTATTCAATCTTAACCGATATGTCTCACTGGATATTGTATTTAAATTTGTTGAGAAATGTGGCTTCACTGCTTGGAAGGTTGGCCAGAGTCTTGCGAGGTGTTTGGACCGTCAAGTTGTGAAGTAATCAGTTCTCGCAAATCATTATCCGTCTTGTTGGTGAAATCAATGCCAAGCGAATTTGCCATAGTTTCAAGTTTCTGTCGCTCAGAAATTACTGGGCCTTCTACTGAAATACTAAAACCTCCTCTAACGTTTTGAATTTCGTTTTGAACAACATTTTTTGTCTTGTTGTACTCGCCTATTATCTTACCAATCTTTCTTGATACCTCTGGAAGGCGTTTGGTTCCCATTAGCAAGATTAGCGATAGGAAGATTATGATAACCCATTCATTACCTAGAATGTCAAGCGAGAAATCAATCATGCCAAGATTTGCTGCTTTCCAAAATTAAAGCTTTAGACGGTAATTGGTCTCTTTTTTGATAGGGAAATACCATTTGCGATCACAGCCTATGATAAAAAACCGTTAATTAATGCGGCAATATAGACAAGAACATACTGTCCCAGTCTCATTTGTACGCAGCAACGATGATTGCACTACCCATCATTGCCTTTTCAAATTCTACCCTGGAAAATTTTTCAAGCAGCAAAGACTCTAACTTTTTATTCTCTGGCCATAACCTGTATGTTCCATAAAGTGTGGCAAATTTGAACCCGAGTTTCCCTCCCGCGATTATGGCCACTATGGGCACTATCAATCTAAGATAGAACAAGACGCCTGCCCTTATCAGGGGATCATCTGGCTTGCCTAAATCTACTATGACAAATCTTCCACCTTTCTTTAGAACTCGATGCACTTCCGTTATGGCAGTTCTCAAACTTATTGCGTCGCGCAACGAATATCCGCATAGAACAGCATCAAACTTTTCGTCTCGAAACGGCATGTGCTCAAAGACGCCACAGGTTAATGCCGGTGCCTTTGCAAACAATCTGCTTGTATTTTTGAGCATTGGCTTTAGCGGGTCATATAATGTGATTTGTAAATAATCGCCACAGATTCTTAACGCGGTCTTGGACATGTTACCAAAGCCGGAACCTGCATCAAGCACACTGTTTCCTTGATTCACTCTACCTATGATTCCTCTTTGACGAAATTCAGAATCTCTTCCAAGTGAGATGCAAGAATTAACTCTGTCATATACCGGAATTATTTTTTCCAGAACATCAAGCACTTCACCCCAATAGCTTCCAAGACCCACACAAAACTAGAGGGAGCTGCATATTATATGTCAATCAGGATTTCATCTCTGACATCACAGATGGTATTCCTTCCTGATAAGAAGGATACATAAAATCACACATTTTCAATATCTTTGCATTTGATGTCCTAGCTGAGGTAGTAAGCAAGTTTACAAAATCTGAACCAAGGATAGTCTTTACAAGAAGCTTTGGAATGCTTCCAGGAGTCTTTACTCCGAGATTACTGCAAACAAAGTTTACAAATTCTGCGAATAGAGCGGGTTTTGAATCAGTAACGATAAACGATTGATTTGTTGCATTCTTCTCTGCAATAGATACTAAGGCAGATACTGCGTCATCAACGTGAACGAGACTTCTGTAATATTTACCGGATCCCGGCATCTTAAATGAGTGATTCTTTAGCCTATCTACTATCATTGATTTGAACCAACCCCCATTCCCATATACATCCCCGAGGTACGCTACAGTGAAGGGGATTCCTTGTTCTTTGCAGCTCTCCTCGAGGAGTTCTTGAGCCTCTAAGCGTATCTTTGCATAATCCGTATTCGGGTTCAACGGAAAGTTTTCATCAATTATTTTGTCTTTAGGATCTCCAAAAACACCTAGTCCTGAAATATACACAAAGAATTTTGTTGTGTTCTTTACTTTGCTAAACAAGTTCACGCTGCCGTCATAGTTTACTTTTCTTTGTATCTTCTTGTCTTTTTCGCCTGGCCACACCGCAGCAAGATGGTAAACCACATCGTATTCATCAGAGAAGACAAAGTCTGGATATGTTAGATCTCCTCTGATGCTCTTAACTTTGGGATTTGGGATCTCACCTGATCTGACAAGGCATGTAACTGACGCATCTCGCCTCACTAATCTTTCAACTAGTCTTGAACCGATAAATCCAGTCGCACCACTTACGAGAACCTTCAATAGATCGGAGACAGTTTTCTTGCTTAAAGGTTTAACCCAGAGTAAAATTAAGATCTTAACCAAAAATTAAATCAGACGAATTCTTTTGAAGACTTGATGCATGTTTGTCCCAAATGTAAGTCTAGGATTGATGTTCATCGGACCTTCAACCAAAAGATTCTTTTCAGCTGTTCCAAATGCAAAATTGAGGATGTTATAGATTATGAAAAAAACATCGATGAAGCCTATCTTGATTTTCTTTTAAAATTTGACAACGGTAAGATTTCAAGAAAAAAAGAATCCCGGTCTATCCTAGAAAAGGAAGGGATACTTCAAAGTGAGGACGAAATAAGGCGGATGATTAACGACTCGAAGCTCGATGAGATAACAAAATCAGTTCTATTCTCAAAGAGGCACTATGTATCACATTTTAAGGCAATTGAAGAGTCAGAGCCCGAGATGGGTTCAAATGTGGCTGACTATGGATTGGACCACAGAATTATTGAGGTATTAGAATCTAAAGGAATAAGCAGATTCTACAAATTTCAGGAAGAGGCCATCAACCACATCATGGCTGGAAACAACGTTGTGATTACTGCGCCAACAGCCTCTGGAAAGACTGAGGCTTTTGTCATACCAATAATTCAAAGAATTGTTGACAAAAAGAATGCTGAACACTCTGTACAGGCACTTTTTGTTTATCCGACAAAATCCTTGTCACGGGATCAGTATCCAAAGATCAACGATATTGCTAATAAACTGCAAATACAGAGCGCTGTCTTTGATGGAGATACAAAAGAGCCTGAAAGAAAAAAAACTCTAGAGAGTCCACCTCAAATACTGATAACAAACTTTGATGTGTTGCATTATCATCTCTGGCATAGAACCAAGTTTGCAGGACTGTTAAACACTGTAAAATTTTTGGCAGTGGATGAAACGCATGTCTATTCTGGCATCTTTGGATCAAATGTTCACTACATCATAAAGAGGTTGAAAAGAATTTCTCCAAAGATACAAATTGTTTCCTCGTCCGCTACTCTCGAAAATGCTCTAAGGTTTTGTGAAGAGCTTTTCGATGTCAAGATGACACTAGTCTCTGGAACTGGCAAAAAGGGAAGAATCGAGTTTTGCATGTTGTTTCCATCTCTTACAACACAACGCGTACTTATGATAGACATACTAAAGAAACTGACATCGCAGAAGCACAAGACTCTAGTCTTTAACAACTCACATCTTAATTCGGAGCTTTTGGCACTACAGGCAAGAAGACAAAAAATTGACATCAAAGTGCACAGGGCAGGATTAATGGCCAATTATAGAAGGTCCGTTGAAAATCTCTTCAAAAATGACAACTTACTCTCAATTTCTACCACTCCTACTCTAGAACTTGGGATAGATGTTGGGAATGTGGATGGAGTAATCTCCTCGACAATACCAGTAAATCGTCTCGTTCAAAGAATTGGAAGAGCTGCACGCAAAGGCCAGAATGGTTACGCTTTTTTGGTTCTTGGAAATGACCCAATATCACAATACTACAAGAATCATCCTAATGATTACTTTGAGGATGTGGAACAAATATACATCGACCCAAAAAATCCGTTTGTTGAAGAATTTCAAGTTCTTGCCATGGCCTGTGACAAACCAATTGCAAGACACGAGTTACCGGAACACATAGATGTTATCCAAAGACACCACTTGTCAGGCAATCTAGTATTGATTGAAAATAGATATGTTCCAAATTATGACAAAATCAAAACTATTCTTGAAGATTATAGTATAAGAGGAATAGGAAAATCGATTGAGATATTTTTCCATGGCAAGAAAGTTGGGGAACGGATTCTTCCTATTGGACTAGAAGAGCTCCATCCTGCCGCCGTCTATTTTCTAGCAGGTACGAGATACAAAGTAAAAGAACTTGGATACCCAGAAAATATGACAGCGAAATTGGAGTACCTTCCAAAGGACTACCCATACTACACAAAAGCTCTGACAGAAGAATGGCCCACTGTCGAAACAATATTTGAAAAAAGACAAGCAAATGGCATCGAAGTTACATTCTGCAAATTGCATATTCAAAAAAGAGTCTACGGATACGTTAATTTGGAAATAGGTCAAGAGGTAGCTCAGGGTCAGAAAGTTATTCTTGAAAGGCCACTTGATTATGATTTTATCACAAAGGGAATTGTCTTCAAGGCACCAAGACCATTGAAAGAGATTGGCAAATCAGAAAACGAAGAATATGTGGAGGCAAGCGGATACCACGCCACAGAACACGTAGTCATAGAAGGAAGCAACATGATAACTGGAGGTGTATCACAAGACCTAGGAGGTATTTCTTTGGGCACATCTGGTCTGATCTTTGTCTACGACTCTGCCATAGGAGGCAATGGTGCAAGCAAGGCGTTATATGACAGGCTTGAGAAGGCGTTTGAGCGTAGCCTAGACATAGTGAGAGAATGCCCATGTCAGAGCGAGGCGGGATGCCCCCGTTGCACGTTTTCTTACAGGTGTGGCAACAATAACGAGTATTTGCATAAGATTGCTGCAAGGGAGATTTTACAAAGAATTTTGGACGGAGAAAAGACCGAAGTCACTGAGCCTGTAGAAGGGGATAAGCCACTAGTCTAGTTTCGCGTTGCACAACATAAATTATTAATGTCGTCTTTGAATGCTAAACTATGGAAAAGGTTGCAATCGTTACCGGTAGCTCAAGTGGAATAGGTTTTGAAACCGCACTTGCTCTGGCTCATGAAGGATATTATACATATGCGACAATGCGTGACACAAAAAAAAGCGACAAGATACTAGATATTGCAAAAAAAGAGAATCTCAAAGTCGAGGTCCTCGAACTTGATGTAGACAAGGAAGATACTATCAAAGAGGCGGTAGACAAGATAGTCCGTGACAAAAACAGAATCGACGTACTAGTCAACAATGCAGGTTATGGTCTTTTTGGTTGCGTTGAAGATCTATCCATAGATGATTTGAAGGCCCAATTCGAGACCAATTTCTTTGGCGTTGTGAGAACTATACAAGCAGTGTTACCTATACTGCGCAAGCAGAAATCAGGTATCATAGTGAATGTTAGTTCCATTGCAGGCAAGATTGGATTTCCCGTGTCGCCTGCCTATATCAGTTCAAAATTTGCGCTGGAGGGTTTGAGCGAATCAATGCGATACGAGCTTGAACCTTTCGGTATCAAGACAATAATAATCGAACCAGGAGTAATCAAGACAAATTTTATGACTTCACTAAAAAAATCGATGAAACCCGATTCTCCCTACAAAGAGATTACTGGGAAAGTCATCAATGGAATAGCGATGATGGCTGAGATGGGTACTCCCCCTCAGGAAGTTGCAAGAACAATAATCAAGGCCGTAACCTCTGAGAATCCTTCACCTCGCTATCCAGTTGGCAACGATGCTATAATGTTTCTAGAAGCAAAAAAGAACAAGACAGATATAGAGTTTGAAAATTACATAAAAAAAGAGCTTTATAGCTAAAATCTCATGGATTTATTAAGATTCTTCCTATGTCATAGAATCGATTAAACATAATTTTGTGAATTTTCCACATAAATTGTGGTTACATTGATATACGTCAGCAAGTCAATTTTTATCAAAGTCAACAGATTTAGGCAAAAATCCAGTGATATCAAAAATGAAATGGAAAACTCTTCAGCACAATGGCATAGCATTTCCTCCTCCCTTTGAATCAAAAGGCATAAGGATCAAGATCAAAGGCGAGAGGATTCCTTTGAGTCTAGAAGCTGAAGAAATGACCTACCAGTGGGCAAAAAAGAAGGATACCTCTTATGTCAAAGACCAGCTCTTCCAAAAGAATTTTCTTTCAGATTTTGTAAAGGCTCTTTCCGCAAAGCACAAGAATATTTCATTTTCAGATATTGATTTCTCTGAAGCCTTCAAGATAGTAGACCAAGAAAAAGATGCCAAACTTACAATCACAAAGGAGGAAAAGAAAAAGCTTGCCGCTACTAGCAAGGAAATTAGAGAAAAAATGAAAGCAACATATGGAAAAGCTATAATCGATGGAAAGGAAGTCGATGTTGCAAACTGGATGGCAGAGCCTCCTGGTCTTTTCATAGGACGCGGTGATCACCCACTAAGAGGCCGTTGGAAACCAAGAATAGCGGAGAAGAACGTTACACTAAACCTTGGCAAGGACGCAAAAGCGCCACCAGGAAACTGGGGTCAAATAATCCATGAATCAGATTTTATGTGGCTTGCAAGCTGGGAGGACTATCTTACAGGCAAGCGAAAATACGTTTGGCTTTCTGATACTGCAGATCTCAAGCAAGAGCGAGACAAGATGAAGTATGATAAGGCAATCAAGCTCTCAGAACAGATTGAAAAAGTATTAGATATGGTAGTTAAGAAGATGTCGGATAAGGATGAAAAAGTAAGAAGAGTTGCCACTGTCTGCTATTTAATCTACAAGACTGCCATGAGGGTTGGAGATGAAAAGGACCCCGATGAAGCAGATACGGTAGGTGCTACTACGCTTCGGGTAGAACATGTAAAGTTGAAGTCAAATGTGATGGAATTCGACTTTTTGGGTAAGGACAGCGTGAGATGGCAAAAACCTTTGGCTGTCGGAGAACGTGAGAAGATCTTCCTTGATAATTTCAAGAAGCTTACCGATAAGAAAAAGCCAGATGATTTGATATTTGACGGAATTACATCGAGACATGTCAACGAATTTTTAAGCAAGATAGTCAAGGGACTAACCGCAAAAGTCTTTAGAACATATCTTGCAACAATCATGGTCAGAAACTACCTAAAAAAAGTGGACGACCTTGATTCAAAATCAGAAAATATCAAGATATACCATGCCAAGCTTGCAAATCTTGAAGCCGCAATAACATGTAACCATAAAAGAACAATACCTAAGAATTTTGAGGAGTCTTTGCAGAAAAAACGGGATTCATTAAAGAAATTAAAAGAAGTAGTTCCTAAGACTGAAAAGCAAACAGAGAAACTAAAACAAAGAGAAGAAAAATTGAAACTTACAATAGAGCTTGCAGAAAAGACAAAGGATTACAATCTAGGAACCTCTTTGCGAAATTACATTGATCCTCGCGTAATCAAAGCTTGGTCTGATCAAGTTGGACTAGAATGGGAGAAGCTGTACACTTCAGCACTTCAAAAGAAATTCCAGTGGGTTGCAAAAGCAGATACCAGCTGGAAAAAGATTGCACAAGCCTAAACAAGCTACATTTAATTGCATCAAGAAATTAGGCGTAATCTATGCCGGGGTAGCTCAGCCTGGCCTAGAGTGCCAGTCCTCATAAAGGGTAATACTCATAATCTGGAGGTCGTGGGTTCGAAACCCACCCCCGGTATACATCATTTT
>MNJS01000057.1 GCA_001920395.1 Thaumarchaeota archaeon 13_1_20CM_2_39_20 | reverse complement strand
TGTCAATTCTTATCTCATATGCCGCTGCACTTGGAGCTCTGGGATCTTATTCATTTAGAAGAATGAAAGCGGTATGATAGTCTACAATACTCTTATCTATCACAATTACCATTTACATGTCATTGAAGATGGAATGATTTGAGTAAGATGGAGCCACAAAGTGGAAAATTTTTGGATGAGCTCAAATCAAACTATAGGCAAAGAACGCAAGAGGTAGATGCTTTTTCAAAGCGTTTCTCGTCTATCGCCTCTGATTTTAGAAGTCAGTATCTGAGTGGTATGCTTGATATTCTAGATTATTATATCGATTTGCAAAAAAAGTTCTTAGGAGGATTGCCAACATGGTATGACAATAATTTGATGATTAGACAATCAAAAGTGAATACAGAAACATGGACGCAAGCAGTCCGAAATCTGGATTCATATTATTCAAAATTTGTGGAATACTCCATAAAAAACATGAGACTTTTCAATCAAGGATGGATTCAGATGATGCAAAGTTCCGAGATGCTCTATGATATGTATAAAAATGTGCCACAAATTCAGAGAAATGCTCTTCTTGAGGCAGTCGCGCATGCAAGAAGATACAGCGATACGTCTCTTCAAAAACAACTTCCAATGAAGAAGTGGGTGTCTAGCTCACACAACAGAACGAGAAAAAACAAGCCACAACAAAAGAACTAAAAACAAAGAGTATCTAGGATTTTGAACCTAGTTATTCTTGATTGAATTTTCGATCATGTTTCTCAGAGAAGACATTGCGTTAGATGTTATTCCTACTTGTTGCGAGACAAGCTGACGTCTATTGAATACGGCAAGTGTTGGTATGCTAAAGACGTTGTATCTTGACATCAACTCGTAGTTCTGATCCACATTTACTTTTACGACGCGAACTCTACCAGCATATTCTTTAGCCAGTTCCTCTACTATCGGCGCGACGGCTTTGCATGGCCCACACCATGATGCCCAGAAATCAACAAAGACTGGCACTGGTGAATCCATCACTTCTTTTTGCCAGTCGTTTGAGGTAATTTCTTTAGCATAATGTTCATGATTAGCGTTGTTCTGTAGTATTTCGTTTTTTTCTTTTATTCGATATCACCTCTATTCTCTATACTAACTATACAAAGGTAACTATATAAGTCAGAAAGTACCATACAAGTTACTAAGTGAGGATTTGGTAAGTTGAAGGAAGAAGAATGCAAAGTTCTACTAAACGAAATGAAAGCCTGTCCAATTGATAATACATTTAAGATAATTGGAAAAAAGTTTACCGTTCACATCCTTCGCAACATCACAAAGCTTGGTCAAACCAGATTCAACGAGTTTCTAGAATCAATCGAGGGAATAAATCCAAAAACGTTGTCTGCTAGATTACGTGAAATGGAGAGAAATGGCATAATTGAGAGGAGAATCTATCCTGGAACCCCAGTTAAGATAGAGTATTCCATCACAAAGAAAGGTATGGCACTTGATCCAGTGCTTGAGGCGATGGCTGCGTTTTCCATGAAGTATTGCGCCAAAGATGTATTCAAGGATGGTAAACCGCGCATATTAAAAGAGATATACTCAAGATCTGTAGAAAGTGCCTAGTCATTTTTACTTGTTTGTCAAGACAGATTCAAAGCAACTTACCATAAATTAATCTGATTTCCAAAAACTCACCTACCATTTTAAATACTTACATGTATATAGTAACTATACAAATGATAGTTCATAACAAATCAAATGGACAAGAGCTGGTACTCGAACAGCGCATACCAAATGCATGCCAACAAAATGGAGGCCTTCATGGGCCGTTAGTAACTGACAGTATTCGTGGTGAGATTGTCTGCGCCAGTTGTGGTGCTGTACTAGTTGACAAAGTAGAAGATTCAGGGCCAGAGCAACGATCGTTTACAATGGAAGATTACGCCAATAGAAGTAGGACAGGCCTTGGCTCTTCCTTGTCGATGCACGATAAAGGGTTGACTACCGTCATTGATCCAAAGAACAAGGACGCATCAGGAAACTCGTTATCTTCAGATATGAGAATGATATTTCATAGGCTCAGGACATGGGATAGTAGAAGCAAATCACACACTGCCGAGAGAAATATGAAGTCTGCGTTTGGAACGCTTCAATCATTACAATCCAAACTCGAAGTTTCCGATACTGTAATAGAAAGGAGTGCATACATTTACAGAAAAGCAGTATCGAAGCGAATGACGGCTGGACGAACCATAATCGGGATAATGGCGTCATCACTTTATGTCGCATGCAGAGAACTAAATGTCCCAAGAACGCTGGATGATATTGCAAAGGCAGCGAACCTAACAGTAAAGGAGCTCTCAAGAGACTACAGGCTACTGGTGAACAGACTGGAACTTCAGCCAGAATCATATGATTCATCTGAATTCGTAACGAGAATATCAACGAGGGTTGGCATTAGTGAGAAAACAAAGAGGGAAGCTCTGGAAATATTGCACAAGGCAAAGGAAAAAGGCATAACGGATGGTAAAAATCCGATTTCTCTTGCAGCGGCTGCGCTTTTCATATCGGTGATAATCAATCATGAAGGAAAGACTCAGGGAAATATCGCCAAGGCCTCTGGAATTAGCGGTGTAACAATAAGAAACGTGGCCAAAATCATCAGGAAAAACTTGGAAGTCAATATTCCCTGAAACTCGATCCAATTAAAATCTTGAAAAACTATACAAGCAAAGAATTTCTAATAACAACGTGGGCTTTGGTCTTTGTCCATTTTGTAAGATGCATAGAGATCTGATGCCTTATGACATCAAAGGGACAAAAATCTTCATTTGCATAGCGTGCTTCAGAACAAAGTTGCTGGAAACTTGAGTTCAGGTAATTTAGAAGAAAGGGCCTAGGAATCTACTTGGAAACTAGGGCTAATCTTGATCTATGTAGGAGCATGTCCCCAACCCCTTGCAACAAAGCTTGCCACGTCTTCAGATTTTATGCATGCAGGCCTAGAATCGAACGCATTGAGGACAAGACCAAATCCTTGAGCACACTTAACATCAGTTGGTGCTATGCCTGATGCCATTTGAGCCCGTGGCGAAAGAATCTTTGAAGCGTTGGTTGCATTGGATGGATGATTTTGATGTGTGGCGTTCACAACTGCTGTAGCCTGGGGAATTACTTGTTCGGGTGGAGTAGAAACTGAAGTTGTAGCATTTTTAGATGTGCTATTTTCCATTGTAGCACTTTGGTTACTATACTGTGCCCACGCGGCCATTGTACCGTATCCTAGAAAACTTGCACTCAGCACCAATACTAATAGTAATTTGATTGATTTCGTAATATCTTATAATTTCATTAGTGAAGATAAACCTTTGTCTGGCTCTCATAACTTGACATGATCTCAGTTTTCATTTACCTATCTTATTTGAACGGCCTCAGCCAATAGGACTTAATCTTAGTTCAAACTTGAGTCTGATGTTGAAATTAAATAAAAAAAGAGATTTCAGATGTAAAGAGTGTGGAATGCACTTTGACGATGCTGTCAGGCTAGAGAGACATTTCAAAGCAGCGCATCCCCCAAAACACGATGGATTCAGGCCAAAATGGTACTGGGAGACTTGATCCATTTCCAGTGGCTACTCTTGCACGAACGATACTGAACGCTCTTTTTACTCTCGTCTGAATCAGTAAATAAGTTATTGTAAAAATCTCGGAATTTTTTTGGCAATGTGCGATATGGATATTCTTCCTGGTCCCAAGACTACGATTGTTAATAAAATGACAAATGCCAGTAACTCAAGCTCGAGGCCTCCCCTACCAGAGAATGTTTGTACTTTTTTTATGTAGATCATTACTCCAAGCATCTCGATTGCAAGAAGACTGCTTGTTATCCTTGTTAGTACTCCTGCAATAAGAAGTGCACCTCCCACTAATTCTAACACGCCTATGAGGAAACCCAGCTCTGCAGGAAGACCTATACTTGAAAAGAATCCACTAGATCCGCTATCAAATTTTCCAACACTATGAACCATGAAAAGAACACCTGCAACAATTCTTAATCCAAAATGGCTAAGATCGTGCAACCGGTGGGTTCTAAGAGTAGCTTCAACCATGTGTTATTCCTCTATAGATAGTCATTATGACTAATCTTCTCCAAGTTCCTTGTCGACTTTATCTTTGAGTAATTTGTATTTCAAGAATCTTTGGTTCCATTTGGCAAAGAAACTATACTCCTTTATGGCAATGAATAACAATATTCCAGCGAATACAACAGAAATTACAATAAAAACACTAATTCCCATAAAAATGAATGGTGGAGGACCTGACCTAGGAAAATGTTGCGGGAAAGGCATTTCCCTTATGACAGTACCATTTTGCGTAACTAGCTGAAGATGTGTTCCTTGCGTTGAAATACTTGTAGAATTTTCTTCAATGCCGCTCTCTAGATGCCTAATGTTGTAAGAAGGGTGTCCAAGCAGTACTCCTCCCAATACTAGTGCTACAGGCGCAAAGAATAGTGCAGACCCAATAAATATCAGAAATAAACGCCTCGTGCTATTGGTGTGAGAAATAAGGTCGTCCACAATTCTAAGCAGGTTCTCTGACTCTTTTTTATCGTCCTTGTTCTCTTTGAAATCTTTGTCCTCTGGATTTTTTTCTGGCTCGGACATTTTGATATCACTGACAAATATCTACTTAAAATGCTTCGCTAACCTTGTTCCTCGCTCTTCTTCTGTTTTCTTGGAAACACTTCCTCATAGGGTTCCAAAACTAGCTTGCAAAATTCCCTTCCTTTTTGAGTTACAGCATACTTTATCATCTTTTTATTTCCCCACGGCTCTTCTGTTTTTTTTATGAATCCTTTCCTTTCTAGGCTCTCAAGTATGTCTTTGTGTTTCATTAGATTTAGTCCACAGTAGCTCAGAAGAGATGTCTGATTCATTTCTCCATGCTCTGCCAATTTTAATATGATATCCTTTCTTATGTAAATTCTGTCTCTGTACTCATGCGACAAGGATATCGCTTTGTTAGGTGTTAAATTAAGTATTAAATTTATACAATTCTTATTTTTGTGATAGATATTGTAATTTAACCGAGATACCAGGAGAATTCGCAGAAATGGCGCAGGCAATAAAAATAAGATATTAGATAGCTAGTTTGTCCACAGATGCAAGTAGATTTGTTCATTGATCCAAGAATTTAAGAACGATTTTTGAGAATTTTTCGGGCGCTTCAGAGTGTGGCCTATGACTGCACTCTTCCATTACCACGAACTTGCAGTTTTTAATGGACAAAACAAAATCTTTTGAATACTCTAATGGAATCATGGTGTCTTTTCTACCCCATACCACTAAAGTTGGGATCGAAATCTTGGCTAACTTCTCCATTATGGTAGGCGCATGTCTAAGGCACAGTATTGTAGACATGAAAACCATCTTTGCATTTGGTTGCAGCATCCTTTCAATGAAGTGTTCAATGGTTTGAGGTTCTATTTTGTCTGAGCCTGACATCATCTCGTATGCTGTTCTCACTGTATTTTTGGTGGGGTATAATGCTGCCATTGTATATGCATCAAGTGTAGGATTTGAAACCTTCATGGTTCCGCTTGGAGAGACTAGTACAATTTTTTCTAATGACTTGCTCTGAGTTGCCGCGCATTCGGAAGCAATTTGTCCACCAAGTGAAGAGCCAATCAAGCCAGTCTTGTCAATGCCAAGTGTTTCCAAAAAATCGAAAACAAATTTTACAAAAAACTCTGGAGTATAGTCAACGGAGGGTTTATCGCTGTAGCCAAATCCTATGATATCAGGCGCAATGACACGATACTTTTTGCTGAGATATGGAATCACTCTCTCCCATCTCTCGGCGTGACTGCCAAGGCCATGGAGGAGTACTATGTTGTTCTTTGAGGTGCCTTCTTCGAGGTACCTAATTTTGTTGCCTGATACCTTGATGTACTTTTCATTCATACTAGAACCGATTTAGCATACGATTATTTTTTACATCTTATATATTACACTATACAATCAGAGTGTCTTTTTTTTGCCAATCTTGGTCAAATAAATTATCCAAAGAAAGAACCATTACAATACCAGATGAGGTACTATTTCATCATTGACTTTTAACAAAGAATCTTCTTGTTATTATTACAACTCCTATGATAGAAACCAAGACTGTCAATCTAGCAAGAGAGCCGAATTCTGGAGCAAAGGCCTTATGTGAAACCAGACTAATCGGCGATGCTATCGACATTGGATCTATCCCATTTGAAGAAAGACATGATTGTGCCTCATTCATTATCTGAAAAGTAGATTCAATGGTGCCTGATTTGCTGTAAACTATAAAATCGTGCAATTGCTGAGGGGTAGGATTTGGTTCTAGACTAAGGTATGAATCTATGGCATCATCGAGCTTGCTAACAGCTGCCCTGTAAATTATTTTCTCGAGTTCAATGTTGCCCGCATTACAGTAATATTTTCCCTGTTCGTCAAAGGCTCCGTAGACTGGGTTGTTGAGCACGTATGCTAAAACAAGAATAAGGCCAAATAATGTTGCAATGACATATCTCATTTGGATCTCTGTTAGATCATGAGGACTCTGAACTCTTTTAGTTTTGCTATTGTTTTGAAATTACATATTGGTTAAGGAAAAGCATGTTGGAAATTTTGTTTTTAACATGAAGTTATACGCAATTAATCAGTATGACAATTAACTCAATTGTGGGAAGAATTTACATTAGAACGGGAAAAGCCCAACACGGTATCTGGCAAAAAATGGGTTTAGTGGTGATGCCCACAACCACAGGAATCATGGCTTCCTTCTGTTTCCTGCATTCCCTTGTCTGCACACTTTGAACATTTGTCTGAACCTGTGGCAGAAAAGAATCCAATTCCACATGATATGCATTTCATACTTGGCATGCAAAGAACTAACTAGTGCCTGTATTTATTGATATTTTGTTGCCTAACTGTGAGACATGCGCACTTCTGTCAAGTCTATTTGGAAAACCGTATCCTTGAGAACTCCTGATAAAAAGCCAATCGTCTCCTTTTTGTCATTGGGAGTGATAATTATCCTAGCTTGTCCACCTTCAGAAAAAGCTTGATCGGGATCTCTGGCTTTGGTAATGTTACCATTAAAACACATTTGAGTTTGAGTGCTGCTACAGAGTTCATTTTGTGATAGCGCGAATTTTATTACTTCGAGCCCACTCACTCCGTGAAAGATAAAGGTCGCGTTATTTCCTTTAATGGCAGTCCATACCGTCATCCCTGGTTGTATGAAGGAAGTTTTGCTTACATGACCCTTCATTGAAAGTTTCGTCTCTCCAGTTGCTTGTTGTTCTGCATTTACACTTGGCAAAATGACAAAGGTTAGAACTGCGCTCATGACAAAAATTTTTGTAATGATATTCACTAGGATTTTTTATTAGAACATGTCAGATAAACATTTCCACAAGCGAAATGTCTGATATCTAACAACCATGAATTCTTTGTCATGTCAGAAAGACACTACTTGCATTTTATTTTGTTATTTTCTAGTTTAGGTATTTGATTATTGCCCCAGTATCTTCAAGCTTGATTTGGTTTATTTCATTTTTGATGTTGCTCAAGTCATTTATCTTCATAAGACCAGACGTTACCGTATACAGCGAATCATCTATGTAAAATGACCTGCTTCCAAACGAATAGTCATAACTTGTACCATTGTAGTGTTCTACAATTCCCCTTAAAGTAAAGCCCTTGACTGGATCTACTCCAAATACGTAAAAGCCTTTCCAGTTATTTGGTGGCATATAACGTGGTGGAACTATACCTATTGGTTTTCCAGCATCTCCACCTGATGTTGTAGAGCCGGAATTACTTTCGCCTATTCCTCCCTCAAGAGGGACAGGGCCGCCGTAATACTGTTCGAAAATAGGAATGGATAAGATGTTTTTTTCCTTGTCAAATAGAAATGCCTTGGGTTCTGACAAAATCTCAGAGTCAGTTCCTTGTCCACCAATGCTAAATGTATCAACGGTAACAGGATTTGTCACATCTGAGACATCAAAGAGTGCTATTTTGACCCCAAGGGGCTTCAGGCCACCATACTGGTTCTGTTTTGTCTCCTTTCCTATTCCTATGACATGCGTGTCATCATATGGATGCAGGTAGCTAGAATATCCAGGAATCTTTAGTGCGCCCAGAACCTTTGGAGTATCACCAGACAAGTCTATTACAAAGAACGGGTCGATTCTCTGATACGTTACCAAATACAACTTTTCCCCCATGAATCTTGCGGAATAGATGGACTCTTCAGGAGCTACTTTTTCCAAACCTCCTATGATAATAAGAGAATCGTCCAAGACGTACACGTTATTTGCAGTGGTAATGCCCTGCGAGCCATA
>MNJS01000056.1 GCA_001920395.1 Thaumarchaeota archaeon 13_1_20CM_2_39_20 | reverse complement strand
AACAATTTCTTTGTAATAGCCTTTCCAATTATTTTCTTGTTATATTTTATGTTAAGTGCTGACCTTATGATTGGAAATTTTCTTGCTAGCTCTAAAACTGCGGAGGCAACATGTTTTGAGGCTCCATATTTCAGATTGCCAACCACGGCAACTGATTTACCAGTCTTGACAATTCTACCTTCTAATCCTAGTATGTCAACAATAGACTTGGGATTTGTTCCAGAATATACAAAATTTGTCTGACATTCAGGAAGGTGTTGATAAACACCCTCTATTGCCGCAAATCGCGCTATGGCATGGGAAAGATCATTTTCTATTAAATCAATTCTTCCTTGTCCCACTATGGAGATGCCTCTCCCCACCTTTACTGCTTTCTTCATAGATTGCAAAGTAAACTCTTGCGCAGACTTGACAGCATCTCTCAGCCTCTGTCCCTTTGCAACATTTACGCATAATGCCGCTGAAAAGGTACATCCACCGCCATGACCTGTAAATCCTATTCTGTTGTGAGAAAAAGTATAGAATATTTTGTCTTCTAGAAGAACGTCAGTAACCTTGTCACCTTGTAGATGCCCTCCCTTTATCAAAACGCATCTCGCACCCATCTTCTGAATCATAATGGCTGCCTTTTTGAAGTCTCCCAACGATCTGATCTTCATATGCGCAAGTTTTTCAGCTTCTAAGACATTTGGTGTAATGATATATGCAATTGGTAGGAGTAATTTTTTGAAATACGAAAAAGAATCCCTTTGTAACAAAATTCCACCCGTGGTAGATTCAAAGATTGGATCAAGAATGATGGGAATCTTAATGTGATTAAGCTCTGAACGGATTGCCATTATTGCTTTCTTGCTGTATACCATTCCTACCTTGATTGCATCAACTTGAAAGTCTGAAAGTATTGATCTTAGTTGACTTCTTATCATCTGTGGTGAAACCGCTTCGACATCAAAAAATTTTGATGTGTTTTGACTAGTTAATGCAGTAATGACACCAAGCCCGTGCACACCAAGTGCGGTAAAGGTCTTTATATCGCCCTGAATTCCCGCGCCCGAAGAAGGGTCAGAACCTGCGATTGATAATACTTGCACAATCTTACGTTAGGAAACTCACGTTTAAATCCAATCAATATGTAAAAAAGGTAAATTGGGTACACAAATGAGTGCGGCCCGTAGGGGTATTGCAACCGAGGAAATGAAAGTAGTGGCAAGCGATGAGAGCGTAACTCTTGAGTGGCTTATGTCAAAGGTCGCAAGTGGTTCAATTATTATTCCACATAACAACGCTAGGCCACAAAAGATTCACGTTGTGGGAATAGGAAATGGGATGAAAACCAAAGTAAATGTGAACATTGGAAATTCCACCCTTAACAAGAATTTGGAAGAGGAAGTAAAGAAAGCAAAAGTTGCAGTAAAATATCATGCGGATACTATAATGGATTTGAGTGACGGAGGGGATGTTGGATTATTTAGGAGAACTCTTCTTGAATCTGCACCGATAAGCTTTGGAACCGTGCCGGTTTATGAAGCATACAACTATGGAATTGAAAAGCACAAAAACCCACTTGATATTACGGAGGACGACTTTCTTAATGCATTTGAGAGCAACATAAAGGATGGCGTGGATTATACAACCATCCATTCTGGCATAACTAAAGAAATAGCTAAGAGGATTCTTGCAGTAAAAAGACATGCAGGAATAGTAAGCAAGGGTGGAACCATCACGGCTGCATGGATGCTAAAATACGATAAGGAAAACCCATATTACGAACATTTTGACTACCTCATAGAGCTTGCAAGACAATACGATGTTACTTTTAGCCTGGGCGATGCATTAAGACCAGGCTCAATACTTGATTCCCATGACGAACTTCAGGTACAAGAAATGATTAATGTATCTAGACTCACCAAACGAGCTCATGAAAAGGATGTACAAGTAATGGTTGAAGGACCAGGACATGTCCCAATTGACGAGGTTGCAACAAATGTGCGATTGGCAAAATCTCTAATCGGAGATGTGCCGTACTACGTCTTAGGTCCGCTAGTTACAGATGTTGCGGCTGGGCATGATCACATAGCCAGTGCTATTGGTGCAGCAATATCAGCAAGTGAAGGAGTAGATTTGTTGTGTTATCTTACGCCGGCTGAACACTTGGCATTGCCAACAACGGAAGAGGTAAAGGCTGGGTTGATCGCATATCGAATTGCAGCACATGCGGCAGACCTTGTTAAATTAAGAGATAAGGCAATCAAGTGGGATATGGAGATGACAGAAGCAAGAAGAACTTTGAACTGGGAAAAACAAATAGCTTTGTCGATAGATCCTGAAGAAGCTGCTCGTATTCATGCAAGAACAGGTCAGTTAAAAGGGAATAGCGTTCCATGTACGATGTGTGGTGGTGCTTGCGTCTACATAATGTTGCCACAGCAACGATACCGCACGCCAGATGAAGTAGAGAAGCTACAACAAGCTAGCTAGGACTTTATCCAAACTTGGAACAGTCCTATATTGCGTTATCTCCGATGGACCTACCCATCTGTATTCAGAATTCTCCCAATTCAGTTTGATTACAGGATCCTCAACAACGAACAAAAAAGGATACACTAACCACTCATGATTGGTATACTGAGGAGAATCCACTCGCATCTGCGGTGAGACTCTCACCAGTCTAATCTTGCTCTCGGGAATGCTTGTCTCTTCAAATATCTCGGTTTTTGCTCTGTGAAGAGGTTCTTCATTTCCTTCTATGATTCCACTTACCCCAGCCCAGAGGCCCTTCATGGTCTTTACTTCATTACTTCTCTTTAAAATGAAATACTTGTTGTCCTTGGTTAGAAAGCAAGTTACTATTCTAGTAGAATTCAATTATTTCTCTACGGAATTTACCATTGTGATTAATTTCTTGTATGCATCGTCAAGATCGATATTCTTTGCAAGTCTTTCCTTTGCGCTTAAGACATACTTTAGGATCTCTTCTGTTCTGTTTTCCTGAACCAAAATGAGCATTCTACCTATATCTTTCCAGATCTCTTCTGCATATTTTCTTATTTCTGGATTTGAAATTATGGTTTCTATTAACTCTGGTGATTCAGTCATAATTCCAGCAGTTAGAAGTCTTTGTGCCTTGAATGTAGTCCCTGCCATCTTTTCTACCAAGCCAAAGTTTTCCTCTTTTGCCAAAATGTTAGCAAGTGCTAAATTGACCAAGTGGATCATACCTAAAATGATGGCAATTTTTTTGTCATGCTCTGTGGCATCTATTTGGACGAAATTTGCCTCACCAAACAAAGATTTAGCAACTGCAAGTTCCTTCTTAGCATCACGAATTGGAATTGAGATTATATTCTGGCCCTTAAGTTTCTTTGTGCCAGGACCAAACATTGGATGAATACAAACAGGATTTACTTTGTCTGGTATCTTCGATAAAGCTGCAGCAGTCTTTAGCTTGAGTGAGGAGATGTCAATAAGATACGAATCCCTTCTCATTTCCTTTGCGATAAGTCTGATAGTCTCAGGGGTTCGCTTTACTGGTATGCACAAGATGACATAGTCGGCCGGCAGGATGGCTCCAACCAACGACTGTGCTTTGGTAACGGATTTGTTTAGGATCTGTTTTTCTGAGTCATACCCAATTACCTCAAAACCCTTCTCAAGAAAATACTTTGAGAACCATTTTCCCATTTGGCCTTCAGCGCCAATTATTGCAATCTTCTTTTTCATTTCTGACTCTCCAACATATCGTCTATTACTTGCATACCCTGGTTAAGGATATCTTCTGTCTGACACGCTGATATTCTGACAAATCCTTGATAATTACCAAATCCTTCACCTGGGGCTATTGCAACACCATGGTCTAAAAGCTTATTTGTAAATTCAACGGAGTCAAAACCCTCTTTCCTTATTTTAGCAAATAGATACATTGCTCCATCAGGTTCCACAAAATCAAGCTGCATAGTTTTGGCTCTTTTAGTTACGGTTTCTACTCTATTCTTCATGGTCTTGGCGTTAAGGCTTGTGTCAGCCTCCAGGGCTTTCATCGCGACGTATTGTAGAGGCTCTGACACATTTGTTAATGCCAAAGCCTGAAGTTTTGATATCCTATCTATTATATCGGGACTGGATACGGCATAACCAATTCTAAAACCTGTCATGGCATGCGACTTTGAAAATGACTGAGTTATTACTGACTTATTGTATTCGTATGAAAGAATGCTCTTCCATGACTTAAAGGCGTATGCAGAATAAATTTCGTCACTTAATACGTAAAGACTATTTTTTTCTGCAAGTTCCATTATCTGATCCTGCAGTTTCTCAGGAAGGATCTTGCCTGTGGGATTGTTTGGATAGTTGAGTATTATCATCTTTGTGTTCTGATTTATCACCTTTTCAATTTCACCAATCTTGGGTTCCCACCTGTTCTCTAAAGTGGTATGAATTGTCCGAACCTTGACTCCAGCGTTTAGAGCATTATCTCTGTAAGCAGGCCATGCAGGCTCAATTATTATCATCTCATTTCCAGGATTTAGTAGCGTGGAAATTGCTAGGAAGACAGAAAATCTTGCTCCTGGAGAGACCAATATGTTTTCTGGATTGGTCCTAGCACCAAATTCATTTGTAACATATTTCGCAAGCGCTTCTCTGAATTCTATCATCCCTTTTGAATCCCCATACTTCGTGTATCCTTTTTCATAGACTTCTGAAAGCGCTGCTTTGACAGTTTTAGGAGGATAAAAGTCAGGCTCTCCAACTTCCATGTGGATGATCTTCTTTCCTTGATTTTCTAATGTCTTGGCTTTCAGGAACACAGAGAGATGTGATTGTTTGCTCCAAGCCTGGATCCTGACAGATTCATTTAGAAGAAAATTCAGCAAAGTTAGACCTGACTTTTCATCAAGTCCTATTTCTTTACACAATGATGAGACTTTAGAACGTAACTGGTTTTCTCTTTCTTCGTTTGTCACTCCTAACCTAAGATTATTTTTGAGGCTGCCAATTTCTTTTGCAATCTCATTTCTTTCTTTGAGTAGTCTTATGATGTCAAATGTTATCTTGTCTATGTTGTCACGTAGCTTGTCGATGCTTGACATTTCCTATCTAATTACAGGTGATATTAGGCCCGCCCTCAGTGAGTGATCAGCAAGAACAACGGATACTAGCGAGTCAACAACAGGTGGCGCACGGGGAACTACACATGGATCATGCCGTCCTTGAACAATCAAAGAGACTGACTTTTTGGTCTTTATATCGACTGTCTGTTGTTTCTTTGAAATTGATGAGGCTGGCTTGAAAGCAACTCTGAGAACAAGAGGCATTCCAGTTGAAAGGCCACCAAGTATGCCTCCGGCATTGTTGGTTCTTGTCACTATCTTTCCGTTTTTAACAATGTATTCATCATTATTTTGTGAACCATGCAGGGTTGATCCATGGAAGCCAGAGCCAAACTCAACTCCTTTTACTGCAGGAATGGAAAACAATGCTTTGCTGAGATCAGATTCTAATGAACCAAAAATTGGCTCACCGATGCCAACTGGAAGATTTGCTGTTACTGATTCAACTATTCCTCCAACGGAATCACCATTCTTTCTCGCAGCAAGAATTACAGCCTTCATCTTCTGGGCTGCTCGCGAATCTGGACATCGCACCTCATTGTTATAAATTGCATTTTTCATCTTGGCTGATGTCTGTTGTTTCATCTTTACTTTTCCTATCTGGCAGGTGTAAGAGTGAGTTTCAATTCTAAGTGTCTGGGAGAGAAGTTTTCTTGCAATGGCGCCAGCCATCACAAATGTTGCAGTTAACCTACCTGAAAATCTCCCGCCTCCTCTATAATCATTGAATCCTTTGTATTTGATATATGCTGGATAATCAGAGTGCCCAGGTCTTGGTTTCAAAGTTAGATTTTCATAGTCACGCGAACGTTGATCAGTATTCCAAATTATCATTGCTATCGGAGCGCCTGTCGTATATCCACGAAATACTCCTGAGAGAATCTCTACCTTGTCTTCTTCTTTTCTTTGAGTTGTCACGATTGATTGACCAGGTTTTCGTAGGTCAAGCATTTTCTGAATATCATTTTCATCAAGCTCGAGACCGGCTGGGCACCCATCGACAACAGCTCCGATACACCTGCCATGGCTTTCGCCAAAACTGGTAAAGACGTATCGCCGTCCTATGGAACTTGAAGACATGATGAAATTTTCTTTTGCGTGTTTATAATCCTTATAGGAAATAAGGTACCATTTAATGAAATTTGGACAAGATCGATACAAAATTAGATAATAGATGAGCCATAATTTAGTGTCATGGTAATACGAAATGCCCTTGAAACCGACAAATCATCCGTGTTAGAGTTTTGTAAGAATACATTCTCTTGGGGAGATTATATTGAAGATGTATGGGAGATCTGGAAATCAAAGAGAAGACTGTACGTCATGGAGGATGAGGGAAAAGTTGTGGGTGTTTACAATCTTGTCATTTCTGAAAAGCAAGCATGGGTAGAAGGAATGAGGATTCATCCAGACTATCGCAGAAGAGGTCTTGGAAAGAAAATGCTAGCTCACGCAGAATCTATGGCTCCCTCCAAGACAATGAGGCTGATAATAGAAAGTGAGAACTATCCATCAATTATGCTTGTGGAGTCGATGGGATATCATCTCGAAGACAAGTGGCAACTCTATTCGTTGGTTCCACAAAATGAGAGATCGATTGTCAAGAATGCGGTCGATTTGTCAGAAATTGAAGCATTGATTGATTCTAGTACATATGCAGATTCTTGGAAGTGGTTACCATTGGAACAAGAAGAGATCCGTCAATTAATGAGAGAAAAGAGAATTATAATTTCTAATAAAAGCGGGACTACATCAGCTATAGGAATCTGGAACAGACCTAGCGACATTCCACAGACGCTGCAGATTGGTTACGTAAATGGTTCCCATGATGGAGTTTTGGATATTTTGAGATTTGTACAAAACAAAGCCTTGGAGCTAAACTGCAAGAGAATTCAAGTCTTTGCTCTGGAGAAGCTTCCACTTCATATGAGTATTCTCGATAGGAGATCTCTTTTCTACCTGATGAGAAAGGACCAAGAAAAATCTATAACATTTGGTGTGGAAGCAAACTCATGAATTATTGGCTTGTAAAACAAGAACCATCAGCATATAGCTATGATAACTTGGAGAAAGAAAAGAAAACCATTTGGGATGGTGTCCATAATAATCTGGCGTTAAAGCACATTCGTACCATGAAAATCGGAGACAAGTCCTTGTTTTATCATACAGGAGAAGAAAAGCAGGTTGTAGGTATCATAGAAATAACAAGTGATCCATATCCAAATCCCAAAGAATCGGACAAGAGATTTGTTGTAGTTGACGTAAAGCCAGTTACAAGACTGAAAAGGCCAGTTACCCTTGAAGAAATAAAAAAAGATGCCAGGTTCAAAGACTGGGAACTTCTCAAGATTTCACGACTTTCTGTAATGCTAGTACCAAAGAATCTCTGGGACGAAATAATAAAAAAATCAAAAAGCTAGGTCTCTACTAGAATTCTTGCTCCAATCCTATTCATGTCCTCCACAAATGTTGGATAGGAGACATCTACAGAGTTGGGATCTGTAACGGTGCAGTTACCTGCAAACATTCCAGCAATGGAAAATGCCATGAACAATCGATGGTCTTCAGCAGAATCAAGCTCCGCACTTTTAACTGTCTTGGGTGCTTCCAAGATTAACCCATCTTCTTTCTCAGATACATTTATTCCAAGCTTTGGGAGCTCTCGTGCTAAAATCGCAATCCTGTCAGTTTCTTTGAATCGGGCATGCCTTACGTTGAATATTTCAATTGGTTTTGAGGTCTTTAGTGCTAAAATGGCCATTGCCGGTAGCAAGTCTGGGGTGTTTGAAAGATCGAATCTCCCCCCTTTGAGGAGTTGAGGCGGCTTGACTGTGATAATATCTCCAATATCTAATTGAACACCCATTTTTTCGAGATGAGATAATATCTCAATGTCTCCCTGGGGCAAGTTTCCTACTGAAGCAGCAATCGACATGTTATCGCCAATCAAAACTGCGGCGGACAGAAGGAGGGCTAGACTAGAAAAATCTGACGGAACAGTAAAATCGATGGGTTTGTAGTCTTGTTTTGGAATATTATATTTTTTGTACGACGATATCGTATTTACAGCGACTCCGAACTTTTTCATTATTGCAATAGTTGCATCAAGGTATGGTTTTGAGACAAGATCTCCATCTATTTCAACGGTTATTCCCTTATCGGTCCTTGGAGCAGCGATGAAAAGTGCGGAGATGAACTGACTTGAAACAGCGCCTGAAATATTAGTACTTCCACCAGTAATTTTCCCTTTTATTGTAATTGGTGGCTTGCCATCAGTTGACGTACATGTTGCTCCAAGCCTTTCTAGGGCATCAAGTAGTGGCTGCATCGGTCTTTTCTTAAGGCTAGAATCACCAGTAAGAGAAATCTTGGTATCATAAAGTGATGCAATAGCTGCGGATATTCTCATCGTAGTTCCAGAATTTGATGCATCAATTTCTGATTCTTGTGGAATTAGTCGCTCTTTGCCTTTTATTGTAACCCATGAACCATCGACTTTAATTTCTGCGCCGAATGCTTTACATGCATTGATAGTTGCAATCGTATCTCGTGAGAGCAAGACATTTCTTATGATGCTTTTACCTTTTGCAAGTGAAGCTAAAAAGATAGCACGGTGTGTGTAGCTCTTGTTTGGGGGACAAGATATGAGACCAGATAGATTTGCTTTTTCAACTTTACACTTCATACACTTCAGCCTTTTTGTTATTGATTGGAGAAACTATTGTTTCTCCTTCCAACGAAGAAAATACCTTCTTCACGTTTGAAATCCTATCATTTTTTGCTACAGCTGCTATGGATGGCCCATTTCCAGAGATAGTAGCGCCTAACGCTCCACTTTCTATCAATTCAGTTATGATCCTAGGATCCGAACCTAGTATAGTAGAAGTAGCTAAACCATTTAGAATCATGGCATTCCAATATTCTGATTTGCTAGCTAGATCCCATGCTTGAGCAAAGATGCTCTGTAACGTTCTCAATCTCTTTACGTTTCCCCTCCTACGAGATTTTGGTACGAAAATGACGGCCGATAAATCATCTGGCGCCTTTTCAGACCTTGTGATCTTTGTGTTAGTATTGTCAGTTACAACAAATCCACCAAAATAGCAAGCACACGCGTCATCGAAGGCGCCAGTTATACTGAGTTTAGATTGAATCGACGCATGGACCCCGTCTCCGAGGATTTCAAAATCGCTAGCCTTTGGTTTGAATAGCTTTGCGCACGCAAGTGAAATTACAGAAGAAATTGCGCTAGAACTCTTAAGTCCATATCCAGATGGAATTTCTGTTTTAACAGAGATTCCAATCTTGGTTTGTTCCAAGTATGATTTTGGCACCGATGTCTCAACCACAGCTCTTATTAATCTAGCACTGAGATTAGATTCTCTATTTAGAAAGAAAATCCCCTTACCAGGCTCTGTCGTAATCGTTGCCTCTATACCAAGTGATATTCCTAGTGCTGCACCTTTACCTGTGGCAATTGCATTTACTATGGAAACTGCTCCATGCATACTTGCCTTAACTTGAGTCATCTCTAAAATCTCCCAAGCAAAGTCAATTTCATTGCTTCGTAGGGAGCAGGTATCTTCAGAAAAATTTCAAATGACTTCATTGCCTGAGCAAGAAGCATTTCCCATCCATATATGATGGTGGCACCTTGATTTTTTGACTCTTCTATTAATGGAGTTTCTACAGGCATGTATACGATATCGTAAACAATAGCATCTTTCTTGATGTTTCTTGTGGATATGGGACAGCCAACACCTTTCAGCCCGACCGATGTAGCATTTACAATGAACTTGTAATTTCCTGCTATTTCCCCAGCATTTTTCAAATCAGTATAGTCTGATTGTAATCCTAACTTATGTGCAAATCTTATGAGACTATGTGCTCTCTCCTCTGTTCTATTTGTGACTGTAATCTTGCCGGCTTTTTCCCTGCTGAACGCAGCAACAATTGCTCTTGCTGCACCTCCAGCTCCTATTAGCAATACGTCAGAATCTCTGCAATCAATCTTTCTCTTCCTTATTGGGTCCAAAAATCCATCAACATCCGTATTGTATCCCTTTAGATTTCCGTCATTATTGAGAACAGTGTTTGTTGCTCCAACCAGAATGCATTCTTCATCAGCTTCATTGAGAAGTTGCATCATATCCACTTTGTGAGGAATAGTGACATTGAAGCCAGAAATTCCTATCTTTTTTAGGGATTCAATGCCAAACTCTAATTCTCTACTTGGAATCCTGTAAGCTATGTAGATACAATCAAGGCCAAGGAACAGGTAAGCGGAATTGTGAATCGCCGGTGATAATGAATGATCAATGGGATCTCCTATCACAGCATAAGTCTTTGTCATTAATTTCTACTTCCATTTTGTCGTGATTTAAGCAATTGGGAAAAGATGCGAAGAAACTAGGAAATCAAATTCCGTAGCTGTTGCTTCTGGAATAAAATTTCTTTAGGTTAGAGCCACACTTTGGACAGTGTGTTTGTTGATGAACCGTAGCGCATTCTAAACAAACAAAATTAGCTGCAGTGGTCGTTGGCAACTTGTATTGATAAATTATGATAAACGCCAACGCTGCAACCCACACTAATACCAGGAACAGTATCAATCGAAAAACTCCTAGCAATACTGTTATGCCAAGAGCTAGTATGATGACATTTCGCGGTATATTGTTTTGGGATTGTCTTACTTTCATCGGATTATTTTGTTTTATCTTTTATAATAATGCTGGCATCGTTACTTTTCTTGCTCTAGCTTAAAGATTGTCGTCATTTCATGTAAGCTGAATTGACCAGGTGCTATTGGCTTGCCAAGAGAAACATAAGTGTAGGGACTACCAAGCTTGGTGCAAAGTATTCTTGATATTCTGCCATAATCTCCCATGGCAAAAGCTACCATTTTGGTCCTCTTTGGAACTTTCTTGTATAGAGCTAAGACCCTTATCGTGTCGCTGATTGTTTTTGCAGTAGTCACTATCTTGATGTTATCCGAGAATCTTGATATTTTTCTTGCTCTCGATCTTAGAGTCTTGTCATTAGGGGTTCTTGAAAAATCATGCCAAGATACCAGAAGATTAGCTTTGGTACTTCGAAGATATTGATGCAACGCCTTGTTATTGTTAATTGTGTTGTATTCTACATCTAGGAGATACGGGTTGAATTCTGCAATTAACTTTAATATCGCAATTCTTTCCTTTTCATTACCTCGAAATCTTCCGCCTTCCGACCTAGGTCTTAACGTACAAATGCATCTTCCAATATGTTTCTTAACGGAATTCAAACAGTAAGGAATTTGATTAGGCTTTAAAAAATCAAGCCGGAGTTCTGCGTAGTCAGAGTTAGCAAGAGCCTTATTCAAGGTCTTGGTCAGCATTGCTGGGCTAGACACAGCTACTGTAACGCAAGTCTTGTTTGCCATTGTATTTTGGTGTAATTACTTCTGTGTTGTGCTTGGTTTCTCAACGGTTATGGATCCACATGACTTCCAATTTTTCAATTC
Organism: Thaumarchaeota archaeon 13_1_20CM_2_39_20; assembly: GCA_001920395.1. GTDB lineage: Archaea > Thermoproteota > Nitrososphaeria > Nitrososphaerales > Nitrosopumilaceae > Nitrosotalea. The sequence continues at coordinate 5,115 of MNJS01000056.1, read as the reverse complement.
CTTGCACTCGCTAGGATTACGCTCTGCAAAATGCATCGCCCTCTTCATCTTTGACCATTCACCGGCTGTGCACAATTTATCTCCGCAAACTTTTTGTCCACCTGTAAATCGGTCTGTTGTATGACGATCATCAAAGTAGCCAAAATCTCTAGGAGTCAATGCGTTTGCGGCAGGCAATGCCACTGCAAAGATCATTAAAGATGAGAGCGCCACTGCAACTAATCCGAGGTGGAGCTTTTGGTTAGACATCTAGAGGCAGTATATTTCACTAGTATATTTAGATTAGCATCAAATCGTACTGGATATCTGGTCTGAGAATTTTGCACCTAATAGATTGATTGTTGGATTGACAAGTCCAAAGAACTAAAGAAACTTTTATGAAACGATCATGACCACAAAAAACCATGAGCACAGATATTAGACCGGAAGCAAAAGACACCATTTTCATAGGGAAAAAGCCCCTCATGGCGTACGTAACATCTTCGCTCATACAGCTAGCAAATCATCCAAAGATATCAATAAAGGCAAGAGGGCTTAGCATTGGAAGGGCTGTGGATGTTTGCGCAAATCATTGTACGAAGAAGTGAGAACTCTGGATACTCTATAGGTGAGATAAAGATAGGTTCAGAGCACCTCCAGTCAAGGGACGGGAGGGCAAGGAACGTATCCACTATAGATATTGAAGTGAAAAGAAACACGTAAGGCTGTGTAAAACATGTTTTTAATAATATGTTTTACCGATTTTCTTTGATTCTATTCCTATGTTAGGACAATATAAGTGGACTTCATACTTTTACAAATATTAAATATCAAAACAATTTAGGAAAGCAATGTGGAAACCAAATTCGATTCTTGTTGCTGATTCACGAGATCTTTCTCGGATGGGCAAAAACAAAGTTTCACTGACTGTAACCTCCCCACCATATCATAACGCCATCAACTATCAGGAACATCAGACTAGCGAAAGTTGGTATCGAGGGACGGTTGGAATATCAATTGACAGCTGGATTGAGGAAATGGCTGAAGTGTTCTCTCAAGTTTATCGTGTAACAAAACCTGGAGGCTTTTGTTGCATTGTCATAGGAAATGAAATAATTGAAGGCAAAATCAAGCTCCCTTTACCGGCTTTATTGCTTATAAGACTTACAAAAAGAGGGGTAGGTTGGAAGTTCTTTGAAGAAATAATATGGAACAAAGTAACTGGAGGTAAGAAACGGTTTCGAGTTACAGTGCAACATCCATACCCAACTTATTACTATCCAAATATGATGCACGAACAAATAATTATTCTGAGAAAACCACCATTTCATAACGCTAAAGACATGAAAAGTAAACTTGCGATAAACGACTTGATGAAGAAGGAAATTGCAAACTCTGTATGGCATATAGCCCCAGTACCACCGAGCTACAGGCGGTTTCATCCAGCTGCCTTTCCAGAAGAGATTCCGTATAGGCTGATTCAGCTTTACAGTAATGTAGGAGACCTTGTTTTGGATCCCTTTGTAGGGAGCGGCCAGACCACCAAAATGGCAAGATTCCTGAGGCGAAAATACGTTGGAATCGACAAATCTGCAAAATATGTCAAGATTGCACTGAAGAGGACCATGGGACCCCCAGCTCTCCGTAGGATGCAACTTGTTCCTAATTGGAAATTTCCAGAATCGCTGGATACCTGAATGTCAAGCCTTACTAGTTGATCGTAAAGGTTATCTATTAAGGACCGTCAATCAAGCCATGGTTACACCCAACAGTAAATCTTACTTTCGAAGTGTAGAACAAAGTCACAGAAAGTACAATGCTGCACTAAGGAGAGCCAGGGGAAGACAAACAGCAATGAACATCTATTGGAGACATAAGAGAGAACACGAGGCTCTTTTGAGAAGACATCTCAAAGAAGAGATGACTGAACTAAATCAAATAAAAAAGAAATTCAAATAACTCTTCCTTTTTCTTTGGTCGATAGTTATTTTGTTCCTTTTTCTTTAAAATAGATATTGGAAAAATTTTGTTAATTCTTAACAATAAAGAAGCTCAAGTCGGCCTAAAACGTTCTCTTTTCTATTAGATATGCAGGACAACTGCCATCTCAGGACCATCTTGTGCATTTCTGCAACGGAGGGTTCTCACCTAGTGTTTCTGCGCCTAGTTCTACTAGTTGTGCGTGGACGTGAACTACATAAGCAAGTGCACCCATGAGTGCTACGACTACACCCATGTTGAACATTCAGCGATTCGGAACTGCGATCTCCTCTACATGCCAGTACCACATCTAGTTTACACCGACTGCAAGCTCTGCCTAGAAGGGCCTCCTTAATCCGATTGAACTATGACCACATATTTTTTGGGTGAAATTCTAAAGGAGTTGCTGACACCGTATATCATTCTTGCAAGGACTTACGCCACATTTTCACTACGCTATTGTCAGAGCCCTTGCCGTTTGCAACTGAAATCTTCGACTTGTTTTCAACGTGTTGCTTACTGTTGACATGATTCTCGATTTCTTCTTCAGCCACATCCATGGAACATATACTACATCGTAGGTTCAATGTTATTCTAAGAACTGAAACCGTATAATAACGATGGTGGTGATCTGTCATGATTTCGAGAGGTCATTGCCAAGACAAGCACAAAAACAACATTTGGCCAACAAGCGTGAATGTCATCTGAGATCACACGCATTAGTTACCGCGTTAAACCGAACTACGTTTTCTTTTACATGTACGAATCAAGATCGTTTATCATAGTAAATTGGTTTAGCAGACTAAGCTGTGTATTAAGATTTTCTGTAATCTGCGGCCACTTCAGTGAATTTTCTCCGGCATTTTTATCATAGTGACTGCTAAAATAAACAGAGTACGACTTGTCTAGAAATTCGATTGCAAATTTGAAATCAGACGGAAGGATTTGAAGAAAACTCTCTTGGCTCTTTTCAGAATCCTCTTTGAAGTTGGGTGGAAGATGGATTAGAAGAGCTCCAAGTTTTCCTATCTTCTTCATTGGTTGCATTAGATCAAGAAACTTTTTTAGATCTTCTAGTGCATTTTCAAATTTCTTTTCATGCGTAATAAACCTGGGAAATTTTGCTGCAAACTTGAAGTCTAGCAGTATGTTTTAAGTTGGATGTATTTTTCCAATCTAGTCATTGTGTGACTAACCCAGGTCTCAACAAGTACCTTTGACAAAGGCCAAATCTTGTTTCGTTAATAGTAAAATGCTATTGCATATGAGATATGAATTCTAGCTGACTACTTTTCCATGATGTACTCGTCATCTACTTCCATGCCAAAGTGTCTGCCTGTAGCAGCCTTGGCGTGAACTAGTACTGTATGGCCCTTTTTTAGATGAGTAACCGAAACGAGATGCCCGTTTGGACGCACAAAACGAATTGTTTCAGCATTTTGGGCAATAATTCCGCCTATTTCATCACCTACCTGGGCTTTTATCATAAGCATTGGTCTGCTTTCTATCTTTGATCTGCCAACTGTAGCTCTACGTGCCTTGCCATGCGAGTCCACAACTAGCACTTCGGAGCCAGTTTCAAGCTCGGAAAGGTATCTCGTGGTACCATCCGGTGACATGGTATAGCAATGAACAGCTCCCGCATTAACTCTAAATGGTCTTGGTGATGTAAATGACGAACCAACCGATTCGTTGTGAACCAAGAACAAAAAGTTGGACTTGCTACCAACTAGCATTCCCTCCCCTCTCGCAAGCATTGATGCAGTATCTACGCAAACTCTCTCTCCGTTTCCCACTTCTTTTATCTCCAATATCTTTGCAGACCTGAGCTCAAAGCTTTTGGTTCCAAGATAGACAAGTGCCTCTTTTACTTCGTTTGCTGAACTTGTGGAAAATATTACTCCGTCAACTCCAATCTCCAAGATAGAAAACATCTTTCGAACCTCTTCCGGAGTATTTGCCACCGCATATATCTTGGTGTGAAGCTTGTGGAGCTTTGCGATGATATTCTCAAGTGGAATTATCTTCCAATCTTTTACTTCCACTATTACAAAGTCAAGACCCGTCCTGGCAAATTGTAATATTTTTTCGATATCTGCATTTGATAACACCTTGAATTTCATACCAACCTTCTTGCCTTTGAGCTTGGTTGCCTTGTCTACTATCACATAATTTGCGTTCAATGAGGAGTAAATCGTAGTCATCTTGGTCTTGATTCTCTTGACATTTGAGGGGTCTGTGTTTACAATCTTGATTCCATCCTTTTCTATCTCTGCCAAGAATTTGCCAAGCTGGCCCCTTGAGACTTTGGGGGCAATAATTAATTCTCTATTTTTGGTCAAGGTATTTCGCAGCTTCCTTTGTTGTTTCTTTTCTAAATATTATAGCTGCAAGAGCACGAGTCATCTTGGCCGGGTTTTTATGCTCAAAGATGTTCCTGCCATAGGTTACCCCTTTGGCACCAGCTTGCATTGCTTCTTCCGTCATACGTAACACTTCCATGTCTGTCTTTGCCTTTGGCCCACCCGCAATTACTACTGGTACTGGGGTGCTCTTGACTACGTTTGCAAACGAGTCGACATCGCCAGTATACAATGTCTTTACAATATCGGCACCACACTCAGCTCCTATTCTTGAAACGTGTGCTACTATATCGGGATCGTGAGGATTCTTGATCTTCTCGCCTCTTGGGTACATCATTGCAAGAAGTGGCATGCTCCATTTGTGACAGTCATCTGCAATTCTTCCTAACTGCTCTAGCATCTCTGGCTCTTCTTTTCCACCTATGTTGATGTGTACTGAAACCCCATCTGCTCCTAATCGTAATGCTTCCTCCACCGAACCAGTTAGCATCTTTCTGTTAGGGTACATCGAAAGAGATGTGCTGGCTGAATAATGCACAAGTATACCTATCTTCGTTAATTTTGGAAGGTTCTTCAAAATTCCCTTGTTAATAATAACGGAGGTAAGGCCAAAGTTTTGGCAGCTGTAAATTAAAGGATACGGATTCTCAATTCCCTTTATAGGACCACTTGAAATTCCATGATCCATTGGTATACACAGCATCTTTCCATTTTTTAGTATGCGATTCATTCGAATCTGGTAACCGGTAACCATTGGAGTAATTCCTTGGTGTGCCCTACTTAAAAATACCGG
>MNJS01000050.1 GCA_001920395.1 Thaumarchaeota archaeon 13_1_20CM_2_39_20 | reverse complement strand
AAACGCTACCGGTAGAGCCTTTAACACCTGCGACGTAAACTTTGTTCGAATTGGGATCAACAGCAATACCTTGAGGATAACCTGGAAGAGTAATTGTCTTCATGACAGTCTTCTCTTGACCATCAATTACAGTCATCGTTCCATCATTTCTGTTAGTTACGAATATACGGTCTGTATTCGGGTTTACGGCTACGCCAAATGGTTGATTACCGGTTGGAAGTGTTCCAACAATCGTGTTAGTTGTGCCATTGACGATATCGAGCTGGTTGTTGGCTCCTGGGTCGGTGGCGTAAATCATGTTGTTGTTAGGATTGACTGCAACTGCTAGAGGAAAGAAATTTGATCCTGAGATTACGGCGGCTATCGTTTCTGTTTGTGCAAATGCATTTTGTGCAATTGTACTAAATGATGAAAACAATATTAAACCAAAAACTAGTATTAACCAAGGATTATTCGCGCTGCTACCTTGTGTTTTCCCTAACACACCCATCCGCTATAATTCATACATATAATAATTATGCATTTAATACTCTAGAACATCGTCTTATCAGCTATTTTCCCGATTTCGTAGTCTCATATACGATTACGCAAAATAGCGTAATTGTGGAATACATGGAAATTGATTAAATCCTTGTAAATCTACAAGAAAGGTGTGCTTTCACGCTCTAAAAAGCTCGGAACTCTATAAAATAAGTAAATTATCCAAACATCGGCTTGTGTCTTCCTTCAATTATACAGAATCTGAGTTAATACTGATCAAATCTTTGTTTAATTCGTCAACTTTTTTTCTTTAGCTTCCAAATCTCCCCCTTTTTGAATCAAAGTTAGTTCAAAAAGCGCGCTATTACTCTGGAAGGGTTGTCAATCCTTGCTAATTTACGGATTCGCAAACGAAAAGTTTTACCAAGGTGTATTTTGGGCTAATTCTCTGAGGGGAATTTCAAAAAAGCTACAAAAAAGGTGATCTTTCGGCCCCTAAAAGGCTCAGAACACTGCAAAATTAGTATATTATCTAAGTATCGGAAGGGTTTTTTGATAAAACTTACAAATTCGGAAGTTTTAGCTTACTAAAAGCTTGTCACTTGCTACAAAGCTATTAAGAATTTGTAAAGAAAAATTCTTACTTCGTAAATTTATCAATCACTTTGTGCGGATTTTCCGCTTTTTTAGTAAAAATCGCGAGTCTAGGCACGAAGTAATTTTTACTACTAATTTAGACTAGTACGTAGCTTACAAATCATGATAAACTTAGTAAAGTTTGGAAGCTTGCAATACTAAGTTTACTGAAGACGTTTTGTATTCTACCGATTATCTGGAATATTCCTAAACCTTTGTCGATTCTTCGTACTTATCGACTAAATAATACGAACGATTTTAAGAAAAATCCAAAAAATACAGAGTTTATTCGGGAAGAATTTAATACAATCGATTTCTAGATTATCTTTGGATTATTCGAAGATGATCAGAAATCTTCGATTCTTATGAGGAAGATAATACATGAAGCTTCGAAACTTGGAATATCACGCTATATATCACGCTAATCGTGATTAATTAGCCATATCTTCAGGTTTCCAGAACAATAACAATCGTGATATGAAAATATCTTGAGATAAATTAAAGTAAAAATCTTCTTCAAAAAATTCAGTACAACCTTTTTTATTTGATTTTCATTTATACCTTCAAATCTTCAGGAGTTAATTTGATTACCCAATCTGGTATTTTTTCTTTGGATTTTGTAGATGGGTGATTCTCTGATTTGGATTCAGTCTTGTTTTGTTCATTGTCTGAATTACGTTGTTTGTATGCGTCTTTAATGATAGAAACTATTTCTTCAATTGCGCTGTTAAGATTTTGTACTAGTTCATGATCTTCTTCAAATTCTTCTTTTAATTTTCTAAGATCTTCGTGTCTAGCCTCAACTTCAGATAGTCTTTTTTCTAATCTTATCTTTTCTGCTTCATGTTTTTCTTCGATTTCTAAAGCTACTTCTATGTCAAGTGGTTTGCCACACTTGGTACAAAGTTTTGATTCTGGAGGATTGTGCATTTCACAAACGCCACATTTCTTTGGTAGTTTTGGTTTTGATTCATCGCTTTCAACTATTCCTAGATGTGAGAGTATTGCTCTATCAACATCTGCATTTACCAAATGAACGTATCTTCCAGGCATCTTGGAATATGGAGTCCATCCGTGTCTTTTTCTCATTTGAACTTCCGTCATGAATTGTGCTGTCTGAGTGTCTTCTGAATGTCTAAAGAGATTAAGATATACTCTTTTTGGTAATTTGGCCTGTCTGCATCTTCGTCTTACCATTTGATAGGCAGCATGATATGTTAATTGCCTACCGAATTTTGATGGCTCTGTACTTATCCATAATGGTGCGTTTGGATTATCTCGAAATGGATGTGCGTCTATCCAGGATGCCAGGTTTGGAGTTGATCTAACCAAGCGAATTGGTCTAGGTCCTGTTTTACCATCAACGTGAATTAGTGCTCCATACTTGTCAAATTTTACATGTTTTAATAGAAGGCTTAGAATCTCTCCTGGACGTGTTCCAGCTTCGGAATGACAATCGATAAAAGCTCTATCTCGCAGATTGTCAGCACAAACCTGAAGTAGATTAGTTCTATCCTCTTCTGTTACCAGATCTTCACGAACAATTTTGTCTTTTACTTTTTTGATTTTTACACCCTTAGTTTCTTGCGGATCCCCAACTTCCTCTTTTTTACGTGAACCAAACTTGAACCATCTGAAGAAGATCTTTAAGATCTTTTTATGATCATAACTTGTATTAGTTTCCTGACCCGAATCACTACAATATTCTTGTACTATCCTGACTACAACATTTTCAACATCTTCTTTTGTAACATCCTTCCAATCTTTTCCTAGAAATCTTGTAAGATTCAAGATAACCTGAAGATGTTTGTGTCTTGTAGCTTTTGCAAGAGATTCAGCAATCATTGATCGGTCGTATTTCTTTATTAATTCAACATTTTCCTTTGAAGTCTCCTTTTCAATTATCTTGTAGGTCCGCTCAATCCTGTCATCATAATCATAAATTGAAGTAAATTGTGGTTTTCCAATCTCAAGCTTCAACGCAGTCGTAATGATAGGGTGGGCTTTAAACTAGATTAAGGCGCCGGGAGAGAGATTTGAACTCTCGGACCCTTGCGAGTACGCGCTTTATGGTTACTAAATTTCCAGGCGCGCGCCCTACCAGGCTAGGCGATCCCGGCATTAATTTTCGCCAAGTCAATTTCGTTGTAAAACCGACTATATATTACTGTAAACCATTCTGTTCTTTCCTTTTTTGAGCTGATTTTTTGATATTTTAATCTCAAAGAAGAGATGTATGCTCACAGACTATTGTGGTAGTTGTTCTAACTTTTGGTACCCTTCTGATGTGCACCGTGATGATTTCTCTCAATGCCATTATAGATTGAGCATTCAATTTTTGTCACTATATCATATGGACCAATTGTGCTTTGAATCTCCGTTATTCCTAGAATTGATTTGAGCTGGTCCATTACATATTGCATGGAGTCATCCTCACAGTTTATCATAACATAGGCACGTTCTTTGCCACTTTTCTTTACATCTTCCAAGATTTGGGACATGAAGCAATTACACAATTGATAGATATTATGCCTCTTCATCAAAGGAGATTATTTGCAAATATTTAGGTTAATTGTAATAATACGAGCTTAGCTGAATCCACCTCATTAAATCAGTTTATTTTGTTTGAATATGTTTATTGTAACAGATTTTTTTAACACATTTCCCAAGTCAGGCAAAGTACTTGAAACAATTTTGTAGCGCCCTTGGAATATTTTACTTCCATCTGTCTTTGTCTGATCCCAGACAAATGTCTTTTCTTCTTTTGGACCAAGAGTAGAGACTATATGAACAGACATTGGCGAAAATATGACAGTCCCATCCAGGCCTACTATCTGCAGTCCATATGATGAATCTTGAAAGGTAATAGGAACTGTTCCTGAGTTTATTATTCTGATATGGACCGCCTCACCAGATCGATAGTTAATTTTGTCAGGAATGACAGTAAGAGATGAACCGTTTTCATAAACTAGTATTGGGGCCTGATTTGCAATTTGAGAAAGATATTCTCCTAATAGTCCAGCACCAACGACTCCTACCACAAAAAATATCGTCGCACCTCTGGGAATCAACTTTCTGAACTTGTTTTGATTCCTTTTTAATTGTTAACCACTGTTTTTGAGCGCCAGCTTTTCGGGTACGTGTTTGGCGCCATGATAATTCGCTTTATCTTAAATGCAAATCCTTTAGTATTTTCAGCTATTTCGTCTTCTGGCATTATAGCTTCTGCAAGGGCCACAACCTCTCCTTTTTGGGTATAGACTCCAACTGGATCTTCTCGCTTAAGACCATATGAGATTTGAAGAATTCCCGGTATGGCAAGTTGTGCACCGTGACATAGGGCATCTACGGCAGAATCCCTTATTACGACTGACTTTATCTCGCTCAGGGCGTGTTCTATAGGCACAAGCATTCGCCTCAGCTTTGAATCATCATTTTTTTCTTTCCATAACGCATACGCGTCGACTAGATCATGCATCTTTACCAAATTCGAGTCTTCATTGAACTGTCCTACTCTTGTTCTTCTCAGTTCAATCATAGTTGCTCCGAATCCTAAAATTTCTCCCATGTCGTAGAAAATTTTTCTCACATAGGTACCTGCTTCACATAGAATTCTCAAAAGCAAGAGCCTCTCTTTTTGTTCAACAACTTCGATTTCGTATACATGTCTGATTCTGGTTTGTCTTAATACAGATGAGCGTTGTGGAGGCTTTTGGTAGATCTTTCCTGTTAGTAATTTGAGTACCTCTTCAAGCTTTTCTTTTGATGGAAGCGAATGGAGTCTTCCTAACGCGTGATATTCTTTTGGACCAAGCAAGAGAACTATGAGCGCTTTTGTTGCCTCACCAAGACCTATAGGCAAGATTCCAGAAACCTGTGGATCAAGAGTGCCGCTATGTCCAGCCTTTTCAATGTGAAGTATTTTTTTGACCCAAGCTACTGTTTCATGGCTTGTTGGACCGTTAGGTTTGTCCAATAAAATAAAACCATGATTTAACAGCTGCTCTACTGACCTTTTGTCATAGTAGATACCGTGGGCATCATTTGTGATGTCCTGGTCTATTACTCTAAGACCTTGAAGTTGTTTTAGAGTCATAGAAATTTCTCACTGCCTTTTTTGCCTGTTCAAGTACTTGGTCAGGACCAAGACCGTCTGTGTCTATCACCGTATCAAAAACGGACAGGTCGTCTCCGAAATTAAACCCATAAAGTTTCTTGTACAGCATCTTATTTTCTTCGTATCTTTTCTTGACAATCTCAATCGCGCTCTCAATTGATATATGGTCTCTTATGGTCATCCTTTTTGCACTTGCCTCCTGAGAGCCTGAAAGCCAGATCTTCACTCCGTCCCTGACTAGCCATGGAAGAGTATAGCTTGTTATTATTACATTATCATTTAGAAATATTTTTTTTAGTCTTTCATCTACTTGTTTATCAAACTCTGGATTTCTTTTTCTGATATTAAGAAAACTCATCCCGGCTTCTGTGTCCCAAAAGTCATCTCTGTCCGTGTTAAAACCCTGGTCTTTTGCCATCTCTTTGAGGACATCGCCTCCACTTAGATATTTCAAACCCAGTTCATTTGCAAGGCCCTTTGCAATTGTAGTTTTTCCAATGGCAGGTGGACCAGAAATTATGACAGAGCGAAGCAACTCAGCTTAAGTCCATTGTAGTCTTGGTAAGCCGCATTATTATTCCGCTAAATGAAGCTGAGGATAGAAAGTACCATGCCCAGAAATAAAGGTCGTTTACATGCTTACAGATGTGTGGCTGGGATACAACTTTTGCAGCAGTGCATGTAAGCTGGAAGAAATCTCCAGGAATGAAATTAAGCGGGATTGGTGAAATCGCTACCGTATAAGAAAAGAGAGGTGGCAGAGCAAAGTAGAATATCAAAATTAGCGGCAGAAAAGTAATCATCATTGGTCTCATGTTCATTTGCATAACCTCCATGTTCATCTTATTCATGTATGCGGATTTTTTGTTGAGGTCATCTATCTTTTCTTGATCTTTTGACCTAAATGCTGCCATTCGTTCTTTCTGCCAAGCCTTAGTCTCCTTTAAAAGTCTTCGAAGTTTGTCATGGTCTACCATCTTACGTTTGATTACTGCATTGAATAGGTTAAGACCAATTGCAATAAACGTTATACCAATTGCAGAGGGAATCATTCCTTTTACTATTGGATTTGCGCTTCCAAGCGGACCTCTGGAAAATGGAAATATGCCAGAAGGACCAGGACTAGACTGGTTAACCTGTAATAGAATTGAGTTTATGAAATCAAAGATGATATTATGTTCCATTGTTGAACCCCATCGCGCTTACAATGCCCCTAGCTGTCTCTTCAATCTTGTCTTGGATATTAAGAACCATCTTTATCGGTGAACCGCATAGAACTGAACAAGTGGAAAGCATGGCGCTTGTAACATCTAGTTCTTTCTTGATTGCGTCAATTGATACAATATCTCGATTCCTTGTCTTGTCTTTCATCCTGCGGTTGTAGATCTCTTCTGGTCTTGCAGTTATCATGATAAAGCTATCTGGATTTAATATCTCTAATACATTATGCGGTAGACCCGGATAGAAACCCTCCTTTGTTGATATGAATGCGTGTGTATCAACAATTACCGCATCATCGGCAATTGATGCTATCTTTTTTGCGGCCGCAGATTGCAGTGCTTTTTGTTCTTTTACCGAAAGTTTTCGAAGATCATCCCTGCTATGAATCCCGTTCTTCTTTGCTTCCTCGAACATCACGCTCCCAAAGATTGAGACGCTTACCCCGATCTTCTTTTCTTTTAAAAGCTCCACTACTCTTGAGACAACTGTAGTCTTTCCAACCCCAGGTATTCCTACTATTATAACACGTTTACTTTCTGCCAAGGAATGCACCCAAGGAAGGCATTACTTCTTCTACTTTTTCTCTAACAAGCAAGTTGTAGTAGTTTATCAGAATGTCTACAGTTAGAAGCATTCCAGTTCCTGAACCAAATGTACCTAACACATCAGAAGTACCAGCTATTAATCCAAGTATCATGGAACCAATTATTGTTACAGATGGAATGTACTTTTCTAGCAAGGCTTCTACAGGTTGCTTTGAACGCCTAAATCCTGGGACCTGAACATCAGCGTCTAGCAAGTTCTTGGCTGCACTCTTTGCCGATAGTCCTCCAAGTTCAATCCAAAGTCTTCCAAAAAGTACTACAATTCCCACCATGAACATAATATACAGAGCTGCTCTTGTGGGATCCAGCGCAACTATATCAAGGCCTCGTGGCGCAGTAATATAGTAAAGAATACCGCCTGTTGGAGTAGACGGCGAGGTAGGATCAAACATTCCAAGGAAGTTCAGAAGTGGATTTGCATTTCTTGGATTAAAGTTAGCCCACATTATCTGACCCATGAATACTGCGTTTGCTGTAAGAGCCGAGGCCAAGATAACAGGAATGTTTGAGACATACATCAACTTGATTGGATATACGGCAGAGAATCCCCTATACTTCGTAGAGACTATAGGAATCTCCACCTTAATTCCCTGGGTATATACCAGAATTAGTAGAACTCCGGCAGTTACGAATAATCCAAATAAGGCAGGCAGCTGATTAGTTCTGAATAACAGATTTGAGTAATCATGCACCATCACTGAATGAATGATATTTGCAAATACCCCTACCGGGCCGCCATCTCCTGCTGGAATTGGACTAAACAAACTCCATATTACTTGCTGGGCCACGCCAGCAGCAATAAACATGCTAATTCCACTTCCGAGTCCCCATCCTTTCTGTACCATCTCATCGAGCAACATGATAATCACAGATGCACCGATTAACTGACCTACCAGAATAAAGCCAGCTTCATGGCTGGGCAGTCTTGGTCCGTAGACTGCCATTCCGTACAGGGAAGATTCTGCAATGATTACAATGTATGTTACAATCTTGGTAGCTGTTTGATAGAGTTCTCTATCTTCCGGCTTTTTGAAATCCAAATGAAATATTTCTGAACCTTTCAATAACTGCATCAAAAGGCCAGCCGTAACTATTGGCCCAATTCCAAGTTCGATTAGTGTTCCTTGCTGAGATGCAAAGATTACTCTTGCAAATGCAAGAAAGTCAAATGCAGGTGTTGATGCCCCGTAAAGTGGAGTCTGTCCCATAATCATGTAAATGAAGAGTGCCAATCCACACCACATCAAACGGACATGAAGTGGAATTTTCTTTTTTGGCTTTGGCACCTGAGGAATATAGGCCTCAGCCTTTGAAATTATAGTTCTCAGAAAACCGGTCGGAGTTCCTTCTTCTTGTTCAGTCACGCTACAGCTAGCACCTCGCCACCTGATTGTTTGATCTTTTCCTGGGCAGAAGCAGAGAATCTTTCCACCTTGACAAGATAAGCATTCTTAGTCTGTCCTCCCCCTAAGAGCTTATCGTAGCCTAGTTCGGAAAGGTCAATAACCTTTTTTCCACCTTCTTCTTTTTTTCCGTATTTTGCAAAGATATCGTCCAGATCTCTTACACTAACCCACTTTCTGACGAGGTATGGATGTGGTGGGTGAGTAGAATCATGACCAAAATGTCTTGGGTCAGTCAGTAGCATCTTGATGAAATGGTGCTTGTGCATACCGGATCTACCAAGTCCTCCTTTGTGACCGCTTGCCCTATGCTGACCAATCTGTCCCCATCCATGATTCCTTCCTCCTCTGAATTTTCTTGTCTTTCTTAATCTGGTTGTCATCTTACATCATTAACCTCACTTGTGCAAGAAGTTCTTTGTGATTTCCAAGAATTCCTCCTTCACCGTACATCTTTTTGGTGCTTCGCTTAAATCCACGCCTTGGAGGCGACAGGGCAAACCATGGCTTGAGCGGCTTTAATTTTGATAATGTAACCGAGCCTTCTGCTATAGATTTTGCAAGCTCGTCTGTACTTTTGAATCCAAGTTTTGTAACATCTTCTGGAGCAATCTTTCTGTATCCTTCCTTTCTAGCCTTCTTTTCTAACAGCTCTTTTGCAGTTGTAATATCAACTTCCTGCCAAGACACATAGTGCTTTACCTTATCCAACATTCCTTGTATGTTATCACGTTCTGGAATAATTGTAGCTCTAAATCTCTTGTCTAAATGAAGAAGATCCAATGTGGTTCGTGCCCAGTGAGGTACATTGATTGTTCCTTTCATTCTGACTACCAGAAAAGCCTTTCCCATTTGCATCTCAACCTTGACTGAATGTTTGCCTCAAGCAGTTCAAAACTGCTCTTGATGTAGAGGTCATTGTGTTTGTGGATCCACTGCTTTTGGTCCACGCATCTTTTAGACCTGCAAGTTTCAAAAGATTTCTTATGTTTCCGCCAGCTACAAGTCCTAGACTTCTTGGCCCCGGTATAATTTCAACAGTAACACTTCCACCCCTTCCTCGAACCTTAAATGGTACTGAATGTTGTTTGTCACATCTACACTCCCAGCTGCCGCAACCGAGTTTAACTGGGCTTACGTTAAGATAAGCTTGATTGGTTGCCTTTTCGATTGCAATTCTCATTTGTTTTGATTTTCCTTGACCAATTCCCAGCCAACCGTTTTCATCACCTGCAGCTACTAATGCCTTGAATCTAGTATATTCTCCGTTGGTGGTCTGCTTTTGAACGATTCCAACATCAATTACTTCAGTTTTAATTCCTGGCAATAATTTTTTGATAATTCCAGCTTCTTGAATTCTATAACCATTCTCGTAGATTTCTTTCATCGAGGTAATCTTGTTAGTAGCAACTAGCTGGCCTAGCTTCGTTCTAGGAATCCATTCCTGTTCAATTTCTCTAGATCTCTGTCTCTGTTGCGCATAGCTCATTTCGATTTAACCTCGCTACCTATTGCAGATTTTACCTTTTCTATATCATTTGCAACTTTCAGATGCTTGCCACTAATCCTTTCTTCGGAAGGAAAAGTTTCTGTATCTGCAGGCACTTGAAGACCAGCATCAATTATTCCTTTGAGGGCAGCTGCCATTCTCTGGGTGTATCTTCTCGTACCACTATAAAGTACAGCGCTCTTGATTCCTTGGGCTAGTGCTTTCTTGCCTGCTAGGTATCCAGTCAAATATGCTGCGGGGATGCTCTTCCTTGATCCCTTCCAGCCTTTGCCCAAAAGTGATCTGGAATGAGCAGATGAGAGAACCTTGTCTCCTGCTAATTCTGGCTTGTGAATTTGTACCAGAGTATTCTCATTTGATATCTGAACTGTGATAAAGTCTCGCCTACCCATGAGAAGATTTCTCCTTTTTTTGTAGTTGGTCTTCTCGTCCCGAGATCTGCGCAATATTTGCGAATATGTCATCGATACTAACCTTATTTACAAAAAATTTTGGTGAAGCTCTTATAAACGTTAGACTTAGAGCAGTGCCACCAAAAGGGCTTTTTGCGCATGAAGTCTGTTTTCAGCTTCGTCCCAGACTACTGATTGAGGTCCATCAATTACCTCATTTGTAACCTCCTGACCTCGTTTTGCTGGAAGACAATGCATAAAGATAGCTTCTGGATCTGCCTTTTTCATCAGAGCTGCATTTACTTGAAAACGTGGCAAAAAATCCTTTGTCCTGTCAGTGGTTTGGTGATGAATTGAAACAAAAGTATCTGTAACTACAACATCTGCATCTTTCACTCCTACTTCTGGATCGTTTAGCAATTCGACTTGAACTAGTTTCTGGGATTCTTTTATCACGTTCTGATTTGGTCCATATCCTTTTGGAGTTACAATGTTGATATCTATCGATGCCTTGGCACAGCCATATATCATTGAATTGCAGACGTTGTTGCCATCTCCAACCCACGCTACCTTCAGACCCTTTAGTTTTTTCTTTTTCTCTTGGATAGTCATAAGATCAGCTAGTATCTGACAAGGATGGAACGAGTCAGAAAGTCCGTTTATCACAGGTACAGAAGAATTCTTTGCAAGTATCTCAACTTCTTCATGCAAATA
>MNJS01000055.1 GCA_001920395.1 Thaumarchaeota archaeon 13_1_20CM_2_39_20 | reverse complement strand
ATTGCAAAGAACAATGGAGTTCAGCCAAAGGACTTTTTCAGGATATTGTATCAAATAATTTTGGCATCAGACCGAGGGCCAAAATTAGGACCATTCATCCGTGACATAGGAAGGAAGAAGGTAGCCCTTACAATTTCAGAATATCTATAGATATGGCTCATAGCGAGCACAATAGACCAAAAGGAAGTGGAATGGTACTAATCGCCATAGGAATCTTGATTTTTATTTTTGCGCCAGGATACTTTAAGCAAAACATCGTAGGAGGTTTAGTCGTCATCATACTGGGGTTTGTTCTCGGAGGGATTGGTTTTTACATTAGCTTTTTGAAGAAAAGAAGATGAACCATTTTGCCTTATCTTACGAATAAACTGATAGGAATACTTTTCTTACCATAAGCAACAAAGCCATATTGATGGGTCTCTTTGGACGTTCAAAAAAGGAACCTGAAAAATCGAATGAGATCGGCAAAAAAGAGTCAAAAACACCTCAACAACAAGGAAAAGAAGGATATCAGAGGGATCTAGAAGATCTAAGAAAGGAGATCCAAGAAAGTGCACTAACACTTGACTCATATTCTGGAGAGCTTGACGAAGTAAAATCTGAGTTGGAAGATTTAACGCAACAAACCAGGACCGCAAAAGAAGAGCTTGCGTCTCTTAAATCTGAAATTTTATCCGCCAGAGCTGAACGAGATATGAATCTAGAACATATCAAATCAACAAAAGCCGAGTTGGAAATGGTAACGTCTCAATATAGTCCACAGGAGACTAGACAAATTAACGATCAAATCGAACAGGTAAGATTGGAAATATCCTCAATTAATTCTGAAAAGGGAAAGAAGGTATACGAGCTTGATGAATTACAATCAAAAATTAGTTCCGCAAGATCTGAACTTGAGGGACTCAACTCTGCCATACAAAAGTCAAGATTGGAGATTGAGTCATTGAAATCGCAACAAGAAACAAAACAGAAAGAAGTGTCGAATGCTAAAAAAGAGATGGAGTTTATAGAAAAGGAACTTGCCATTGTGGGCAAAAAAGAACTTGTTGTGGGCAAAGCAGAAGATATACAAAAAATAGTAGAAGCTGCTGGCGCTGTTGCAGCAGCCATTAACGCAAAATATGAAGCGACTCGGAAGGAATTGGAAGTAGTAAAGGCAGCACTCACTCGGACGAAAGAAGAACTTGAGAGAACAAGAAAAGAACTCGATTTACTGAAAATTGAAATTGGATCGAGAGGCATTACCAAAGAGTTTTGACTTCTTCTGCAGGACATCATCCCACAAATTTACTGAAAAAATTTATCGGATTAACTAATTTGGACAACGTTTTTAAAACATGGTTCATGACAAGAACGTGTGAACGAAGCATATGTATTATTGAATGTCGATTATAAACATCAAAAAAATATAATTGAACAAACGAAAAAGATACCAGCCGTCAAATCTATTAAGACTATTTACGGTATTTACGATATTCTAATTATACTAGAATCAGATAACATGCAAGAAATTAAGCGCGCAATAGACGTGGATTTGCACAATATTGACGGCATAAACAACCTTACTTCACTTATTTCTGTAAACTAAGTTGGTTCAAGAATACGAAGTTATTATAGTTGGTGCAGGACCTGCAGGCTTGTCAGCTGGTATATTTGTTGCGAGACAAAAGGTTTCCTGTCTTATAATATCTAAAGACCTTGGCGGTCAATTGAATCTCATTCCTAAGCTTGAAAATTATCCTGGAACGCTAATGTCAAGCGGTCCCTTATTGGCAAAAACCTTGGAAAGTCAGTATCTCACTTTTGGTGGCGAAATGATTTACGACACAATAGAAAAAATTGATGAAACAGAATCTGGTTTAAGAGTAAAAACAAATCGTTCTGAATATATCGCAAAAGCAATAGTTCTTGCACCTGGTAAAGTCCCAAATAATTTGGGAGTCCAAAATGAGTCTACCTTTGCAAACAAAGGTGTACATTATTGTACTAAGTGTGATGCGCCATTCTATCAAGGCAGGATAACAGCTGCGGTTGGAGTTGGCGGATATCTTTTGGAATCAGGAATTTTACTTTCAAGAATGGCTTCGAAAGTATATTTGATTTATAAAGGTGGTGCCTTAGGCGGTGACAAAGATATGATCGCTTCTATTGAAAAAAAGGAAAATGTCGAGCTGGTACCGCAGTCCAGTATCAAGTACTTGTCTGGGAACAACAATCTTCAGTCAGTTACAATATTAGATAATTCAGGAAAAGAAAAAACTATCCAAGTAGACGGACTGTTCGTCGAGATGGGCTCGAAAATAAATCTTGATTTTGTAAAACACCTGGTCAAAATTAATTCAAAGGGCGAAATCGAGATTGCAGAAGGTGGCAAGACTGCACATCCAGCAATATTTGCTGCAGGAGATGCTACTAGCATCCCGTACAAGCAAATTGTGGCCGCTTGTGGTGATGGCGCAACCGCAGGATTGTCTGCCTTTAATTACATAGAAAAGTTGAAGGGTCGGTCCGGTATCAGGGCTGATTGGAAGAAGACCATCGGAGATTCAGTGTTTCACTACTAAGGTCGTATTTTGCCATACTAAGGTTACTAATTATTAGGTTCCTAATTATCATAACTTTTGCACGGGCGATCTCTTTATATTCTTGAGAATGTGTGATTCGTAACTGTGACAAAAAAGCAACCAAATGTAATGGGCATTAGAGTTCTTGAACAAAGTGGCATCAATGTCAAGGAGCTCATAAGGGCACTTGCTTACAACGCATCAGTTGAGTTTACTGCCTATTATTATTTTACAAATCTCAGAGCACATTGCACTGGAATGGAAGGTGAAGCACTCAAGGGCGTAATTGAAGATGCAAGGCTTGAGGATCTCAGTCATTTTGAATCTTGTCTATCAAGAATTTATGAGCTTGGAGGGAAATTGCCAATTGACGCTATAGACTTCATCAAGATGTCAGGATGTGAGTTTCTGCAATTGCCACCAAATCCAACTGACACAAAGGCAATCTTGGAAAAATGTCTTAAGGCAGAACAAGGTGCGATTGTAAATTGGAACAAGGTATGCAAGATGACTTACGGCAAAGATCCAGCAACGTATGACGTTGCGAAGGACATACTCAAAGAGGAGATAGAACACGAAGCATGGTTTCTAGAATTATTGTATTCTAGGCCATCTGGTCATATGAGAAGAAAATTTCCAGGTGAAAGACCTCATACTCACAAGCACTCAAGGTCGCTTGGCTAGTACATGTGAACCAAAATTGTGAAGAGTTTAATTCTAGAATTCTATTGAAGTTTGGACCGATTTGTTCCTAAAAATTGATTTTGTGGACCTATAAGAGGCGCAATTCACTCCTGTTACGATGTCCAAGGACACAAAATCTAATGGTCTAGCTGATATCGTATACAGCAATAATCAAAATCAAGTCAGAAAATCAGAAGGGAAACCTGTTTATATCAAGGATGAATTAGACGAGCCAAAGTACAAGATTGCAAATCCCGAACTATTTGCCAAGAGCAGAGAAATTCTGGGTAACCTAATATCAAAACGCATGAAAACCTCAGGAGGGACTGACATTGATTGGTTAATTGAACACAATGGTGGTTTTATTATACTTGAGCTCAAAACATTCTTTGACGATAGGATACTTATCTCAAGGGCTCAGATGTCTGCCTATATGAAATTATACGAAAATCTGCTAAAATGTCACGTTCTTTTCATAGGTCACGACGACATTGTTTTTACTAATTTGGATGATCCTGTATGGTTATTTGAAATCAGCCAATGGAGGTCCGGAACTGTACCGCATGTTGAAAGATCTCTTACCGACACAACATACAATGAAAATGAGATTGCAGGATACAGGATAGAAAGAGAGTTCATGGAAAAAATAGATGTCAAGATCTTAAGAGACAAGATAGATTCTATTTGGCTCGAATTCGAACATCGTATAATTTAGTTCTAAGACCATATTATTATCCATGACTATGTATAAAATTCATATTTTCCACATTATATCTATTCAACAACTTAGCTTATAATTAAAGGTCTAAGCTGAAGAGAATCTATCTGTCTTCTTTGCGTATTGCAATACATGAGCATCAAACTGGAGATAAAAAAGCCAAGCGTATGGAGTATGGAGGTCCGTGCTCCATTCAGAAAGGTCATTGGTTTTGACCTACTGTTTTTAGGTCTTGGAGCAATGATAGGGGCTGGCATTATTACAGCAATCCTGCTTGGCTAGGATTGCCTAAATTTTTTTAAACCTGAAACCAATCATATCTTATGATAAAAAATCATGGAAAATCAACTCGAACACTGATATATTATAAATAGAACTAGAGAGGCGCTCTAACGCATTACAAAAGAGAAAATAAACAAATTCGGTATCTTGATCAATACGTGGATCACAATTGTACATGAGATCATACTATAAGCTAAAGATGGCATGCAGATAACCGAACAGGTCAGCATTATTGTAGATCACGGAAATTCTTTCGAATCAGGAGCACAGTATTTGTGAACCCACTTCCCTGATAATGATTTTGAAATTTCCTCACCAACTTTAATCGGCGCATTACATTCAGAACATGTAGTCTTGAACTTTGCCTTCATGACCTTGCAAGATAATGCACACAGATAAAAACTATGAAAATGTTTGATGCAAGAATTTTTGCAAATGAAATCGAATGCAAGCCCTTTTATTATATAAGTATTCCATCCAAGCGTGGTAAACGCTACACTAAAAATAACTTGGTCTGAAAAGGTCGAATATGTAACCAATAATGCTGATTCCATTCCATCTGCTGGCGGAGTATACGAAATTCTAGGACGAAAGAAGACAGATGGTGGATATACTAGAAGATATGTTGGCAATAGTGATAATTTGAGGGAAGCGTATGCTAAACATTTTTCAAGTGAGGAATCGAATGAGAAACTCAGACAATTCTTGAAGCAAAAGAAATCTTTCTTCAGATACATAAAAATCAATAGTGATCAAATACGAATGGACTTGGAGAAAGGTTTGTACTCCAAATACAGACACAGCTTTATCGGTAATGGAAAAACGCCGTCTGGTTCTGGCAAGTACCTGAACATTAGCGTGGAAGAAAATAACGGCTGATTTTGGATTCTCGTGATTCCATCAGTTAGTTGCATATCTACAGACAGGGTAACTAAAATAATAGGAGTAATTCTAGCGATATAATTGAAAACCTGGTTCAGATTCAGAAAATCCTATTTTCTGGTGATTTTTCTATCACTTTCATTTGTTCCAGCCTTTGCTACCCAAAACAACATATCTGATTCTAACTTGCAGGTAGAACTAACTTATCCTGACATGGTAAAACAGGGAAGCGAATTTGTTTTATCTTCAATAGTGAAAGCTATGGTAGACCAAGTATCAAATATTACCCTTACAATATCTTCACCAGAAATAGAATTTTCTCAGAACAGCTTCCATATAGACAGGCTAGTAAAGGATTCAGCACTTGGAAATAACTTTAATGCAAAAGTAAAGCAAGAAACTCCCGATGGTACTTTTCTTGCTAATGTAGAAGTAAATTATTATGTCAAGGGATACTTTGAGACTCAGTCGATGAAAAAGACTCTTACGCAAGCAATTCAGCTAAACGCTGAATCAAAGCCGATTCTAACAGTCGATATACAAGCACCAGGTGATGTCTTTGCGGGTGAACCGTTCTCCATTAAAGGAATAATAAAGAATCAGGGAGCCAATGCTCAGAATATACAACTCACACTTACCTCATCAGAAATTGAGTTAGCGGGGAAGAAATCATTTTCAGTTAGTAATTTAGATTCAGGAAGCATGGCTGACTTTGAATTTGTAGTACAGACTCCAAAAGAACTTGGAACACCAACACATGCAACTATCCACATCAATGGAACATACTCTGACGAAGTAAAAATATATCATGTTGGTAATTCTCTCAATGTTTTTGCAAGACAAAGAGGAGTACTTGAGATAGGTGATGCAAATGGAATATGGCTTGGGAGCTTTTTCATTGCCCCAGTTGTAGGGGTTGGAACCATCGTGTCAAGTGTGATTGGTTTTCTAATATTTGCTTGGCATTACAAAAACAAAAAGAAAACTAGAAAATCAAAAAGATAGATCCTGATATCAGGAATTAGTCTTGTCTAGGCAGATTTTCATGTATTCTTCTGGATCTTCCTCTTTTAGTCTTTGATAGTAGATTTCTTCGTATGGCATCTCGCAATTGTTTCAATATTCCTATTTAAACAGAAGATTCACGAGTTTTGCTAAGTTGGGTCAAGAATTTCATAATTAGTTTTGACAAAATTATCACGCAAAGATCTAACACGATTATGCTTGTAGATTCTTTTTTCCGATTAGATTACTCCTATGATAACAAATACAATTATCTTTTATCCTTATCGTGGAACCCAATTTTGTGAAAAATAATTCCATTACTTCCGATTTGTTGATAACTACTACTTTGGGGATTTCAGTACATGTTGGAAGAGTAACCCATAATGTGCTAGTTGGGTCGCTATCAGAGTTGGCTTGCTTCCAGCACTTATTTGGAATGTATTCTGTGAATGGAATACAGTCTAGCTTTGCCAGGGTGACCAATATCTAACTCTAAACGAATAGTTAGATGTATCCATGTGTGTACGAAAATAGTACACCTTGAAACAAAAACATTTGCCTGATTTGATTTGCTATCGTTTTGAAGGTCCTCTCAACCCATATATTCTAGAGCGGACGCATCTTTTTTAGTAAAGAAAATCGTCTTGTTTTTGTATTCATCGGATGAGTAAAATAAAAAGCCGATCCTTCTTTCAATTTGCTTTCAACCCATATCCTACCCCCAAGAGATTCAACAATGCCCTTACATAGAAATAAACCCAAGCCAAGACCAGAGTGTTTTCTTCTATAGGAAGAGTCTTCTTGGAATAATTTTTCGAAGATTTTGTCCTGAATTTTTTTGGGTATTCCCTTTCCATTATCTATCACAGAGAATACTGCTTTCCCTTTGTTTTCGGTTATACCTATTTTGATAACACCCTTACTCTTTGGCACAAAGTCAACTGCGTTCATAATAAGATTGGTTAGGACTTGCTCTAGCCTGTCTACATCTGTTCTAAGGACTATTCTCTTCTTGCATAGATTTACAAGCCTAATCTTCTT
The DNA here is from genome assembly GCA_001920395.1 of Thaumarchaeota archaeon 13_1_20CM_2_39_20. Classification (GTDB taxonomy): domain Archaea; phylum Thermoproteota; class Nitrososphaeria; order Nitrososphaerales; family Nitrosopumilaceae; genus Nitrosotalea. Next base: position 1,595 of record MNJS01000055.1, on the reverse strand, counting down.
ATCGTCTGTAACTGGTCTGAGTCTTCTGATAATTCTTTGGATGAACTTGTTTAATTCTATATTTTCAAATGAAAATAACATTGCTCCATACATCAATTTTTTTGTATCAAGAATATTTTCGATTTCATTCTTTAATGTCATTGCATTAGCAGATACAATATTTACTGCATGTACTTGCTCTTGATTTAATTTTCCTATTATTGCAAAATCTTTTAGAACTTGACACCATCCTGTTATCAAAGTCAAGGGAGTTTTCAATTCATGAGAGAATAGTGCAATGAGCTCCTCTCTACTCTTATCTAGATTATTCTTACGCATAGTCACACTGATTATGTGATAGTGTTTATTAAACAATAGACGGCTCTTGAGAATTTATCTGTAATCTGCAAAACCACTTTATATTTTCAAAACGTTGGAAATTGATTTTGTTCTTGAATCTTTGATGTGGTTTCAATTACTCTTGGGATAGTAAAGTAAAAAGTGGCGCCCTTACCCTCATCACTGTCAAGCCAGATTTCTCCGCCCATCGCGGCAACAATACCTTTGCATATTGACAAACCAAGGCCAGAGCCACCGTGTTTTCTAGTCGCAGAAGTATCCAGTTGATAGAATTGCGTGAAAAGACGATCTTGTTTTTTCTTTGGAATACCAATACCGTTGTCCTTGACCGTAAATAGAATTTTGCTATCTTTACTTTCTGCTCTCATCTCAATTCTTCCCTTTTCATTAGGTACAAAGTCAACTGCGTTAAGAATAATATTGTTTAATATCTGTTCCAGTCTAGATCTATCGCCCTTTAGCGTCAAGTTTTCTTTGGTTGAATTGACAAATCCAATATGCTTTGGCTCCATAGCGCTTTGCAGATTCTTTTCCATAAATGTCATCATTTCAGTCACATCAACATCGTTGTGGTCAAATTTCATTTTCTTCATATCTAGTTTCTGAGCGTCCAGCATGTCACCGACCAGATCCTTGAGTTTGACTGCGTTTGTCAGGATTGCATCTAATGCCTGTAATTGTTTAGGATTGAGATGGCCCATTATATTTGGGTTCTTGAGCGCTTGACACCACCCCATTATTGGCGTGAGAGGGGTCTTTAGTTCATGCGAGATCATCGAGGTAAACTCTTCTTTTGAAACGTCTATTTTTTTTAGTTCCTCATACTGCTCTCTTATTCTGGCCTCCTTCGCTTCTAATAGTTTTCTTGCTTCATAAATTTCCGTCATGTCTGTTATTGCTACTGTTCGTCCAATCACATTACCTTGCTCATCAAAAATACTGGCTCCACTTAACAGAGAAGGAAAAATACTTCCATCTTTTCTTTTCATCCAAATTTCCTTGAGTGAAACTTCGTGAGTTTGCTTCCACTGTTCAAGGTTACTTTTCAAATCCTCAACGCTTCTTTGTGCAGTATGTTCATAGAACGACATTCCTATTGCTTCTTCTTTTGTGTAGCCAAGAGCCTTTGCGTATGCCTCGTTACAGTCTGTGAGGACACCTTCTACTGTAATAGTACGCAATAAGACAGGAGTTTTTTCATACAGAATTCTATACCTTTGCTCAGTTACGGCAAGAAGGCCGTGTGCTTGTTTGAG
>MNJS01000011.1 GCA_001920395.1 Thaumarchaeota archaeon 13_1_20CM_2_39_20 | reverse complement strand
CCAACTGTTAGACAGAACTAATTATCTTTCAACAATAAGTCATCTAAGAAGAATCCAATCCCCACTTAGTAGAAGTCAACCTAATTTTGAAGCAAGAGATCTTCATGCTACACATTTTGGAAGAATATGTCCAAGCGAAACTCCAGAAGGTTCTAACTGTGGATTGGTCAAGAACTTGGCCCTGTCAGCAATAATATCAGTGAATGTTCCCTCTGAAGATATCGTAGAAAAGCTCTACGATCTCGGTGTGACTTATGTCTCTGATGCGAAAGAAGAATTGAAGAAAGAAGGTGCTAGAGTTTTCGTAGATGGCAGGTTAATTGGATATTACAAAGATGGACAAAAGCTCGCAGACTCTTTGAAAGAACTTCGAAGAAACTTCAAGATTCATCCACACGTCGGTATCTTCTTGTACCAATCTGATTTTGAGGGATCAACTAAGAGACTCTATGTTAACTGTAATGCGGGTAGAGTATTGCGTCCGTTAATTGTAATTAAAGATAGCAAGCCTCTCCTAACACAAGAACTAATTGATAAGGTAAGCAAGAAATTTCTCTCATGGACTGATCTGTTGCATATGGGAGTCATTGAGTTAGTTGATGCTAACGAAGAAGAAAACTGCTATACTGCAATAGATGAGAATGATGTGAAAAAGCACACCCATATGGAAGTATTTCCATCAGCAATTCTTGGCGCAGGCGCATCGATAATTCCATATCCAGAACACAACCAGTCTCCAAGAAACACATACGAGTCAGCGATGGCAAAACAAAGCCTTGGTTTTTCAACTCCTCTGATGAATGCAAGCACCTACGTAAGACAACATCTCATGCTTTATCCTCAAACCCCTATTGTAACCACCAAAGCGATGGGCCTTCTGGGATTAGAAGAAAGACCAGCAGGCCAGAACTGTGTAGTCGCTGTACTTCCCTTTGATGGTTATAACATTGAAGATGCAATAGTACTGAGCAAGTCATCTGTTGAACGAGGACTGGGCAGAACATTTTTTTACAGAATTTACGAAGCAGAAGCCAAACAATATCCAGGAGGAATGCGCGACAATTTCGAAATCCCAACGGCAGAAGGAAATATTCGTGGATTCCGTGGAGATAAAGCATACAGATTGTTGGAAGAAGACGGAGTAATTGCAACCGAAGCCACAGTTCAGGGCGGTGATATACTAATCGGGAAAACTAGTCCTCCTAGATTCATGGAAGAGTACAGAGAATTCGAAGTAAAAGGACCTTATAGGAGAGATACCTCTGTTGGAGTAAGACCATCAGAGAGTGGGGTTGTTGATACTGTAGTTATGACTCAATCTCACGACGGAGGAAGAATGTACAAGATTAGAGTAAGAGATCTTAGAATTCCTGAAATTGGTGATAAATTTGCATCAAGGCATGGACAGAAAGGAGTAGTAGGATTACTAGTAAACCACGAAGATCTTCCTTATACCGAAGAAGGAATTGTACCGGATGTTCTAATTAATCCACACGCATTCCCATCAAGAATGACGGTAGGCATGTTTCTTGAATCAGTTACAGGAAAAGCTGCAGCATTACGCGGTAGTAAAATGGACGGTTCCGCATTTGTTGGCGAAAAGTTAGAAGATGTTAAAGGAGTTTTGGAAGCTGCAGGTTTCAAGTATTCAGGCAAAGAGACAATGTATGATGGGAGAACAGGTAAAGCATTTCCAGTTGATGTTTTCATTGGAGTAGTATATTACCAAAAACTACATCACATGGTAGCTGATAAGATTCATGCTAGAGCTAGGGGCCAAGTTCAGATGTTAACAAAACAGCCAACAGAAGGACGCGCCAGAGGTGGTGGTCTGAGATTTGGAGAAATGGAAAGAGACTGTCTTATAGCTTATGGAGCCTCTATGATGTTAAAAGACAGATTACTAGATGAATCTGACAAAGCTGACATATACGTTTGTGAGAGATGTGGCTTAGTTTCGTATTATGATATAAAACAGAGAAGATTTGTTTGCAGAGTTTGTGGTGACAAAGCGAAAGTCACTTCAGTCTCCGTTGCATATGCGTTTAAGCTACTACTTCAGGAAATGATGAGCCTTGATGTGGCACCACGACTTTTGATAAAGGAGAGAGTGTAATGGCACTTGAAACGATCAAGGTAATAGATGGGATCAAATTCTCAGTTTGGTCACCAACTGAGATTAGAAAATACTCTGTAGCCGAAATTACTGCTCCAGAGACTTATGATGAAGATGGCATGTCAGTTCAGGGGGGGCTCATGGATGGGAGACTTGGAACGCTTGAACCGGGTCAGAAATGTCTTACTTGTGGAAACACCGCAGCAAGATGTCCGGGGCACTTTGGACATATAGAATTGGCAGAACCGGTATTACACATTGCTTTCATTGATAATATCTACAAACTTCTGCTAACCACATGCAGATCGTGTGCTAGGCTGAAGATCCCTCAAGAAGAATTGGAAGAATATCACAAAGTTATGAATAAAGAGGCAGCATATAGTGTAATATCTATAAAGCACATTCCGGATGAAATCATTGAGAGAGCAAAAAAAGAGAAGACTTGTCCACACTGCGGCAAAACCCAATATGAAATGATATTTACAAAACCGACAATCTTCATTGAAAGAACTGAACTTGGAGAAAATAGACTACTTCCAATTACTATTCGTGAGAGATTCACTCACATGATAGATGATGACCTCAAGCTCCTTGGATATGATCCTACCACGGCAAGACCAGAATGGTTTGTTCTACAAGTTCTACCAGTTCCGCCGGTAACAGTACGACCGTCAATAATTTTGGAAACCGGGATTAGATCCGAAGATGACCTGACACATAAGCTCGTTGACATCATAAGAGTAAATCAGCGACTGAAGGAAAGCAAGGAAGCCGGAACACCACCTCTTATCGTACAAGATCTTGTTGATCTGTTACAGTATCACGTCACAACATATTTTGACAACGAAGTGTCCGGTATACCACAAGCTCATCATAGATCCGGCAGGCCTCTCAAAACACTGACGCAAAGATTGAAGGGAAAAGAAGGAAGATTCAGAGGCTCACTTTCGGGAAAAAGAGTTGACTTTTCTAGTAGGACAGTCATTTCGCCGGATCCCAACTTGGATATCTCAGAAGTTGGTGTTCCAGAAGCTGTTGCAATAAAATTAACAATTCCCGAAGTAGTTACAGAATGGAATATTGAAAGACTGAAAAAACTCGTAATCAACGGCCCAACCAAATACCCGGGGGCTAATTACATTGTAAGACCAGACGGAGTAAAAATTAGACTGGATTTCGTAGAAGATAGAGAAACTATCGCAAATAACATCGAAATAGGATATCTCGTAGAAAGACATCTCTCTGATGGAGACATTGTCATGTTCAATAGACAGCCATCATTGCACCAAATGTCTATCATGGGTCATTATGTCAGAGTACTTCCAAACAAGACCTTTAGATTGCATCCTTCTGTTTGTCCTCCTTACAACGCTGACTTTGACGGTGACGAAATGAATCTTCACGTTCCCCAGAGCGAGGAAGCTAGAGCTGAAGCCATTCTTCTCATGCGTGTGCAGGATCAATTGATCTCACCAAGATATGGTGGACCAATAATTGGAGCATTACGTGACTTTATCACAGGTGCATACCTGCTTACAAAGAATGATACCACTCTAACACCACAGGAGTTTGCAAACCTAGCAATGATGGCAGGATATAATGGTGCGTTTCCTGAACCAGCAACGAAGGGAAGAGGAAATCCGATGTACACAGGCAAACAACTTTTTTCCTTATTCTTGCCAAAAGATTTCAATTATGTCATTACTTCAAAGTGGTCTAAAGGAACAAAAGGACCGGCAAAAGACGTCGTTATTAAAAACGGTCAGCTAGTAAGTGGAGTGATAGACAAAGCATCTATTGGGGCAGAAGAGCCTGATAGTGTCTTGCATAGGATTGCAAAAGACTATGGCTATGAAGAAGCCAAGCGATTTCTTAACTCCATACTTATCATGTTAAAGCAATTTATTACAAATTATGGATTCAGCTATGGTTACGCTGACTTGGAGCTCACGAAAAAAACCAAGGAGGAAATTATGAATACGATTCAAGAAACTTATGACAAAGTTTATGATCTGATTTCTCAAGCCAAGAAAGGTACATTGCAGCTTAGCAGGGGTCTTTCTTCTGAAGAAGCATTGGAGGCATACATTGTTAACGAACTTTCAAAGGCAAGAGATAGAGCAGGTAGCTTAGCTGACAAGTCATTTGATGAGACAAATGCAGGTAGAATAATGGCAACGACTGGTGCCCGGGGTTCTTCACTGAACATAGGCCAGATGGCTGGTGCGCTAGGCCAACAGTCAATTAGAGGAAGAAGGATCCATAAGGGTTACAGTAACAGGTCATTACCACACTTTAAAGAAAATGACACAAATCCCGACGCTAAGGGATTTGTAAAATCAAACTACAGAGAAGGACTCTCCACGCTGGAATTTTTCTTCCACGCAATGGGAGGACGAGAAGGCCTAGTTGATACTGCGGTTAGAACACAGCAGAGTGGTTACATGCAGAGAAGACTCATCAATGCTCTTGAACACCTCAAGTTAGAATATGATGCAACTGTACGAGATCCACACGGCCACATAATACAATTCTTGTATGGAGAAGATGGGGTTGATGTTGCCAAAAGTGATCATGGTGAAGCATTTAGAATCTCTAGGTTAATAGAATCCGAGAGTATCATTGATTCAGGAAAGAAGGCCACCAAAGAAGACATTACGGAATTTGCCAAGAAATACACAAAGACCTTCAATCCACATCTTGCAAAAATTGTCTACGACGCACTTCTTGAATCAAAGCTTAGTAGAGATGGTGTTGAGAAAGTATGCAAGAAAGCACTAGAGCTTTACGATAGAGCCAAAGTTGAACCAGGCCAAGCCGTCGGTGTCGTTACCGCGCAATCAATAGGTGAACCCGGTACACAAATGACTCTTCGAACCTTCCATTTTGCGGGTATACGAGAAAGGAACGTAACTCTGGGGCTTCCAAGGTTAATCGAACTTGTGGATGCAAGAAAGAAGCCAGTAACACCTACAATGGATATCTACTTGGAAGAACACTACAAGAAATCAAAAGAAAAAGCGATCAAAGTAGCTCGCGAGATTTTACACACGAAGGTAAGCGCATTAATTTCAAGTACTGAAACAGATTACTCTACTAAAATAAAACTTAATCTAAATCAAGATAAGCTAAAGGAAAGGGCCTGTACCCTTGAAGACGTAGTAGATGCTTTACAATCATCTAAGAAGAAATTTGCGATTGATACAAGCGGCCATTCAATTACACTAACATTGCCTGAAGAATCAGATGCTCAGTCTATTCTTGCTCTACGAAACAAGGTTTTGTCCACAACCGTAAAAGGTGTCACAGATGTAGAAAGAGTCACTATAGTACAACAGGATGATGAATGGGTCATACAAACCTCAGGCTCTAACATTGCCAAAGTAATGGAAATAGAAGGCATCGATAAACGAAATATTAGAACCAATAATGTTTTTGAAATTGCAAACACATTGGGTATAGAAGCAGCTCGTAATTCTCTGATAAATGAACTGAGTTCTACACTTGAAGATCAGGGTCTTGAAGTAGACGTTAGATACATAATGCTAGTAGCAGACTTGATGTGTTCAAGAGGATATTTGCAACAAATAGGAAGACACGGAATTGCGGGCACAAAGACTAGTGTACTTGCAAGAGCGGCATTCGAGATTACGGTTCCTACAATTGCAGAAGCAGCATTGGCAGGGGAGGTCGAGGAGCTCAAGGGTGTTACGGAAAATGTCATTGTTGGAGCAAACATCCCAATCGGTACAGGCACAGTTGACTTGTACATGAAGGTGGTAGAAGATGGTTAAGCTATTAGAAAAAGTCATAAAAGATGCAATAGAGGATGACAAATATTCCTTTGGCGGCAGGGCAGCCATTAACTCTATGAAAAATTCAAAGTTAGTTGTACTGTCTCATTCTGTTCCGGAAAAGATGTTACAAAAAATTCAAGAGGCAGCCAAGAATTCGAAGGTGCCAATCCTAAATTACAACGGTTCTTCAGTTGAATTAGGTAGACTGTGTGGAACTCAATTCCGCATCTCTACCCTATCGCTTGAAACTTTAAGCGATACCAATCTTAAAGCAATAATAAAAGAACTGGAAACAGAGAAAGAAGAATAGATGTCTTGTTTTTCTTCCACTTTCTATCAAGATTTAAATGTGTCCCCCATAGATCGATTGTAAAAAAGACATGACAGAGACAATCAAACTAACAACAGACCAAATAAAACTAATGTCACTTTTTCAGAATGTGACCGGGGCTACGGCAAGAGACTGTATAGAAGATGAAAAACAGAACAGAGTAATATTTGTGGTAAATCCAGGCAAGATGGGTCTTGCCATTGGTAAAGGTGGCTCGACAATAAGAAATTTACAAAATGTAGTTAAAAGAAATGTTGAACTTGTAGAGTATTCAGAGGATCCTACCGAGTTCCTCAAAAACATGCTTAATCCAAAGCTAATCTCTGAAGTAAAGATAAATAAGAGATTAGATGGTTCCCTCCAAGCAATCATTCTGGTTGATCCGAAGAAAAAAGGAATTGTGGTAGGAAGAGAGGGCCGCAACGCTGAGAAGGCAAGACTGCTGGCAAGAAGATACTTTCAAATTTCCAGTGTTTTAATACAAAGCCCAGAAAAAATATTGGAGTAATGGTTTATGGCAAAATCTCCACTAGGTCTATTTGCGGGAAGAGTCCTTAGAGATAAGAGAAAGAGACAGAAGTGGTCGATTGGTACTTACAAGAGAAGAGAACTTGGTCTTGACAAAAAGGCAAGTCCACTTGGAGGAGCGCCACAAGCGCGTGGCATAGTTTTAGAAAAAGTTGGAATAGAAGCAAAGCAGCCAAACTCAGCTGTAAGAAAATGTGTTAGAGTTCAGCTTATCAAGAACGGTAAAACAGTAACGGCCTTTCTCCCAAAAGACGGCGCCCTTAACTTTGTTGATGAACATGATGAAGTACATGTAGAAGGAATGGGAGCATCAATGGGCGGTGCCATGGGTGATATTCCAGGAGTAAGATGGAAAGTCTTTAAGGTAAATGGAACATCTCTCAAGGAACTTGTTTATGGTAAGAAAGAAAAGCCAAGGAGATAAGAAATGACTGATACGCAAAATCTTCAGCTTTTCAGAAAGTGGGACTTGACAAAGATGGATATCAAAGACCCAGGTCTCAGAAACGTAATTTCCTTAAAAAGAGAGATAATACCAATTTCTTTTGGGCGTTCTGCGTTAAAGCGATTCAATAAAGCGGAAGTTAATATTGTAGAAAGACTAGTAAACAAATTATCCCATTTTGGAAAGAAATATGCCAAGAACACTGGTAGAATGGGAGGAAAAAAGATTCATGCCATCAATACTGTGAAAGCTTCATTTGATATAATTCATCTGAAGACAGGTAAGAATCCTGTTGAAGTGTTGATACGGGCAATAGAAAATTCTGCTCCAAATGAAGATACCACACGAATAGTATATGGTGGAACAGTTTACCACGTGTCTGTAGACGTCGCACCGTTGAGAAGGGTTGATCTTGCACTAAGATTCATAGCAGAAGGCGTTAGAGATGCATCTTTCTCCAACCCCAAAGCTATTGAAGAGAATCTTGCAGAGCATTTGACTTTAGCCGCTGCAAATGACATGAACGCACCATCTGTTAAGAAGAAAAATGAGCTAGAAAGAATAGCAATGGCATCGAGATAGAGATCAATTTTATGAAATAATGAGATAGCCCGAGGCAGATTCGAACTGCCGTCTCCAGGTGTCCTCTCATAAGATCCAGAGCCTGGAATCCCTAACCCAAAAATTGTTTGGCCACTAGACTATCGGGCTACCGAAACGAATGGGATTGGCTGAGAATATAATTATTTTGTACTAACTTCGCGAACTGCCGTTGCATAATCGCAACTTGCTTTTAACCTCATATATGGAATCAATCTATAATGAATGGAATAAAGATCGTTTTCCTTATACAATATTCCTTTCAGTAAAAGTGACACAAAACCTCCTGCTATTCTGGATGGTGGAACATTTAGCTCTTTGCAGACTTCATCCCGCTTTTTCTTGTATTGTTCTAATCTGAAACTAATACTGTTTAGCTCCAAGATCAGTGGCCACATTACTTTTTCCCAGGCTAATCTTCGGTTTTGTGTAGCAGAGGCATATTTTCCCTTCTCTTCCAGCATTGATAACGTTCAAAAGTTCCAGTCTCAATTTATGGGTTGATGCTGCACAAAATTGAAGAAGGACTTGATCTCTTAGCAAAAAACTGGAGAATTGAGCCAATAATTCGAGATTTTGTTTTGGGTAAACGAAACGATGCTTCCGATCATCAAATGAAAGTAAAAGATGTAATTTTTCATATTCCTTACTTGACTATGGAAAACGGCTACGTATTATGGAAATGTTATTGGCCGGATTGTCATAACTGCTGCAACAGACAAGGACGTCTGCCTCTCACATCAGATGATCTGATAACCATAAGTAAGAATCTAAAATACAGGAAAGTCTCTGACTTCGTGAACACTGAAACCAACATTACAACATGGGACGAGAAGGGCCCTTCTGGAAACTCCGTAATCATGACCATGATAAATCTCAAAAGGACGGAGACGGAGACAGAAGCGGAGGATGGCACTTACATTAGGTGCCGATTTCTTGATGAGAAGGGGTATTGTGGACTTCACCCGTCCAGACCAGGAGTCTGTTATCTTTATCCATTCTCCTCATGGCTTGAGAATGAAAAGGGCAAGCCGAGAGTCCACGCAACATATCAGTTTACCGGTGACTGCCCTGGTTTCTATTTTGCAGAGTCTATTGATGAAATGATGGATATTTTGATACAATATTCCAAAATAATCTATGATTATACCATGAGCTCAAATAGAACAACTCGAGAAAACTTTGGCAGCCTAAGTATGGGATTCTAGGCTTTGGCCACTTTCATCATGTCGGCCATTCGAATTTCCATCCCGAACCTCTTTTCATTTTTCTTCATGTATCTATAGATAGCTATCAGATCTGCAAAGTGTCTTAAAATTCCAAATTTGCTTTCCATTTTGTTTCTGACAAAGGAAAGTACTTTTGGGTATACTGCAAACTGTTCTAATACCTGTTGTCTATATCGTTCATTGTTACCAAGATTTTCGACAAAAATATCTGCGCATGTCATACTTGGAATTATTCCCTCACCAAGCAGAGGATAAACAGTTCCTATTGATTCTCCAACACCGACAACCTTTCCGTGATAAAATGGTTCACACATGTCTGGCGTAGCAAGACGAATGGGCCTTCCCACTGTCTTGATTACTTTGCCGCCGTGTTTTTTTAGGAATGCATTTGTCTCAGTGATGTGGTTTCTGTTCTTATCTCCAGCACCTATATGAGCAAGGTTCTTTCCCAGTGGAAAGTACCAGAAGTAACCACTCATAGAAGGAAAGGGTTTGAGATAAAAGTCATCAAACGGAACACCATTCTCATATTCTACTTTATGTTGGAAGGTCGGTAAGTGGAAATCACGAGCAAGTCTTGGAAGATAAGACCTGTGAAAACCAGTCGAGTCTACAATTACATCAAATTCAGATTCTAAATCCTGTAGCTTTGGCGCGGCTCCATAATGTATCTTGCAGCCCTTTGCCATGTCCTTTATCAAACCAATCTTGTTGTAAGTACAGAGACCCATGAGTTTTATAGTGAATCGTTGAGAATTCATCTCGATATACATGGTATTTCCTTCATGAATAAGGTAATCATTAAAATCAAGTCCACACTTTTCTGCAAATTCTTGCATTGGTCTCTTCGTGGTTCCCCACGCACAAATAGAATCATGATTTTCTTGAGTTGATCTCTCAAAACCCACTACTTCATGTTCTTTTTTTAATCTTGCAAGCAGATATGCGCCAGCGACTCCAATTCCAACTACAGCTATCTTCAAACGAGCTAATAGCAAGATTTACCTAATAAAAAGATGTGCCAAAAATATATCATTCTATGAGAATCGCAGGTTTGTATGGCCTTGCTGCTCTAGCTTTGTTTTTTGGATCGTACTTGTTCGTATCAGACTCAGAGAATACCCGCAACGGAATTCCGAACTCACTTTGAATAATAAAATGAAGTTCAGAAAGAACTTTTTCTTCATCAATAAGCTCTACTTTGTTCTTTGATTCTCTTTCCTCCCTGGACTCTGACAGAATATCATTAACAGTCTTTTTTACGAAATCTGGATATCTCTTTATTTCTTCAGTATCTTTATCGGTTATCAGGGATTTTATCAATTCCCCAATGTTGACTTGGCCATCGATGATTTGGGATAGAACTTTCTGGTAGGCTTTTACTTTCCAAGGAGAAGCTGTATAGATAGTAATTTTCTTTGGGCTAATCTTGGTCACTTTGATTATGTTCTTGATGTCACCTAATGTAAGTTTCAAGAGGTTTTCAGACTGAATTGATTGAAAATCAATCTTTCTTTCAACTGGAATAGGCCATTCAGATTTTGATACTAAACTAGGATTTCCTAATCTAGACCACATCTCTTCTGAGACATAAGGAGCAAAAGGTGACATCATGGCCACTCTCGCAGATAGATTCTCATGTAAAATGCCAGAAAAGTCTGTTCGACTTTTGGTCTCAACTCGTTTCAAGTACCATTGAAGATCTGACTCAAACTCATATAATACATAATGTAGTGCCTCTCGCAATCGCATTTTTTGCATGGAATAGGTTGTTTTTGCAATTAATTGTTGCAAGCGACTTTGAAGCCATCTATCTTCCTGTTGGAGATCGATATTCTTTGATGGTCTGTATTTTGTGCATTCATCCAACATGGTTTCTAATTTGTTTTTAATTCCTCTTACTGCTTCCTGATTAAAATCCGCATCCTGTAAAAGTTCTGCCGAAATCAAAATTGCGAGCCTAATTGAATCTGCACCATGTACACTTATCGCATCTCTTAGAGGTATTATATTTCCCATAGATTTTGACATCTTCTTTCCATCCATCATGACAGAACCATTAACAACAATCTCTTCTGGCCAGCATTTTCTTGGAAATATTGCCAAGTGGTTGAATATGAAAAAAGTCAAGTGATTTGGCACTAGATCTCTGCCAGAATGTCTTGCATTAACTGGATAAAAGTATTGAAATTCGTCTTTTATTTTTTCCACAACTTCCGGTTTTATTTTGCAATCCGATGAAACCTTCTTTAGATCTCCTTCTGTCAAGAATACATAGTCAAAAAACGAATCACATGTGTTATCAGATGAGATTTCTTTACTGTTTACATATTTTGCTATAATATAGTATGCCATGTAAATAACCGAGTCTGACAAACTCTCAATTATCCAATTTTTATCCCACGGCAGCTTTGTTCCAAGTCCATGTTGCCTAGCACAAGCTCTTTCGCGTAACCAATCCACAACATTATTGAATTCATTTCTGATTTCTTCTGGGAGGATTTTCATCTCATTTATCCATGAATGGGCTTTTTGTTTCCATTCCCGGTCTGAATAATTCAAGAACCATTGGTTGGCAAGTAGCTTGACTACACATTCAGCTCCACATCTACACCTGACTGGAGCTTCATTAAGCTCATACAAAATATCTGCATTGCCACTGGCCAGAATCCATTTTTTTATCTCTTCCTTTGCTTCTGAGACTGTTTTTTTGGCAAATCTACCCGTATTATGCTTCAATTTTCCGCCGTAGAATTCTTTTGAATATATCTCCTTGGTGGCTTCTTCAAGCTTGGGATTATTCTGATTATCAATTTGGAAAATCCTAATAACATCTTGTGCTGGAATCTCACCATAACCTTCTGTTTCTATTATAGAAACAGGCTTGATATCTGTAATGACAGGAAGGTTTGGGTGCTGGCTTGCATTCTTTTTCAAATCTTCCAAGGCTTGGTAATCAAATGGGGCATGTGCGGGAACAGACATTACAATTCCTGTACCATTTTCACTCTTAACAAATGTAGCAGGCAAGACAAAGATCTCGTCATCTCTTTCTGGCACTTTTGCCTTCTTGCCAACGAGATCTCTGCCTATAATCTTGCTAATCCTGACTATTTTCTTATTTAGGAATTCTAACTTTGTGGCGCATTCCGAACTGATTATCCATGATTCATTGTCTACCTTTACGATTTCGTAAGTAACATCAGGATTGATCCAAAGATTAGTGACCCCGAATATTGTCTCGGGCCTTAAGGTAGCAGTAGGCAGAACATATCCATCATATCTGAATTTGATAATTATGTATTCCGCAAAACTTGGCTCTACATCACCTAGGGTATCATGTTGAGAAACCGGATTTTGATCCTTTGGACACCATCCTACTGGATGAGTACCCTGAATTACAAGATTCTTTTCTTTTAATTTTCTAAACTGCCATTCGATAAATTTGCTGTATACTGGATCTATGGTAGTAAACTCTCTTCTCCAATCTATTGAATATCCCATTTCTATCATCCCTGTCTTTATCTCCTGATGAAAATAGTCTGCAATTTTTACTGGTTCTATAAATTCTCTAATCTTCTCTTCTGGTACTCGGTATAACGTATGGAATGTTTCAATTAGTTCCTTGTCATTTTCCTGGACTCTTCTTGCCATACCAAGAATTGGCGTTCCTGTATAGTGAAAGCCCATTGGGAAGAGAACATTATAACCCATCATTCGCATGAATCTTGCATGAACGTCAGCTAAGGTGTAGGTTCGCCCATGTCCAATATGTTGAGGGGAATTGGGATAAGGATAAGCTACCGTAACAAAGAATTTTTTCTTAGTGCTGGGATCGCTTTCAAACTGTTTTTCTGCATGCCATCTTTGTCTCCACTTCTCTTCTAGGGAAGTCCAATCCACCGTCATTTCACTTTCCAAGAACAGACTGTTCTGTCGCTAGGAGGGCATCTTTTATCCTCAGCATGTCTTTTCCGCCTCCCTGTCCGAATGTATCTCTGCCTCCGCCTGAGCCGCCAAGAACTTTTGCCACATCTCTTACCAGATCTCCTGCCTTCTTGGTATTGACTGCATCAGAACCACAGAATGCTACTATTCGGATTGTTCCGTTTTTTACAATTAAGACACAATAGATCAATGATTTATCAAGTCTTGTTGCTTGTTCTCCAACCGCTATGTGAAATTCTTCATCAAGTTCTTCTTCAACAATGGAATACAACTTTACTCTTCCAAGGTTTTTTGCTTGAGCAATAGCATTTCTTGCAGATGATTCAGATGTTCTTTTGATCAACTGCTTAAGCTTTCTTTTGGCATCATCATAATCCTTCATCACATGGTCAAATGATTCTAAGATCTTTTCTTTGCTTGAACCAAGGGACTTGACAATATGAGAGATTGTTTTGTCTTGATTCCGTGTGTATCTTAGTGCAGAATCTCCAGCGACAAATTCTAGTCTTATAACCCCATCTTGGATTCTCTCAGCTTTTGTTATCTTGATTAATCCTAATTCTCCTGTCTTTCTTACGTGTGTTCCACCGCAGGCTTCTACATCGAAACCTTCAATGTTTACAATACGAACTAGCTTTACGGGAACAACTCCTCCTTGGTATATTCTAAATCCATACTTTTGTTCGGCCTGGCCTCGTTCAAACTCATTAATAATAATAGAAATGTTTTTTCGGATTGTTAGGTTTGCAAGATCTTCTATTTTCGTTATCTCGTCTTCTGATAGATTTGAATGATGTGTAATGTCGAGCCTACCATGATCCATTTCTTTAAAGGCAGAATGTTGCCAAATCCATGAACCCAATGTGTTTCTTGCTGACGCGTTTAGAACATGCGTGCTAGTGTGGTGTCTTGTTATGCCATATCTGCGCAAGGAATCTATCTTGCACTTAACCACTTCTCCCTCTTTTGGTACGCCTCCTTTCAGTTCATGAACTACGATATTACCATGTTTGTTAACGTCAACAACATCATAGACTCCGATCTTTCCATGATCTGGCTCTTGACCCCCACCTCTTGGATAGAAAGACGTTCTGTCGAGCACTACCAGCTTGGTGTTTATTGTTTTGAGAACCTTGGCATCGAACTCGTGAGGGTCATCCTTGTAATATGTCAGATTCGTATCAGGTATCCCATCAAGGTTCAAGACTTCTTTTTTTTCTGTCTTTTCTGACTGGTGGAGATCAGACAATCTTTCGTAGAATGTCTGAGGAATCTCAGATATTATCTGAGCCTCCTTTAGAAAGTCAGGAGTTATGCCATCTGATTCGTATAATCTGATGAGGTCATCTACAGTCAATTTCTTGTTCTGGGCTTTCATATTACTTGCAACGCTTTTCATTCTCACCTTGGACTCGATGTAGCGATCCTTTTCAACTCCAAGTATAGTCTTTACGTCGTTACGAGTTTCTTCAAGTTCTGGATAGGTCGATTTCAAATAATCAATGTGCAAATCAACGAGTTCGGCAAGATCAAAATTCCATCCAAATCTATCGATTGTTGCCAATGTCCTTCTTAACAACATTCTCAGGTTGTATCCGCCTCCTACGTTACTTGGTAAAGCGCCGTCAGAAATCGCAAAGACCAGAGTTCTTAGGTGGTCAGCTATGAGATATACACCTTCTAGTGGCGAGATAATTTTATCTTGTCTTTCTGAGTCAATGCCTACGAGATTAGCTGCGGTCTTTCTTGATGACAAGATATCAGTAGATTTGGAAAGAGTTCGCGCGATAGCTCTGAAGTAATTTGATACAAGCTGAGAGTCAGTGTCGATGCCAAGTTTTTGTATCATATGCATTGTTATTGGGCCAAAGCAGCAATCATAAGCAGTTGGTGTCCCCATCGTAATCCAGGCAAATCTTTCAAGGCCTGCACCCATGTCAATTATCTTCTGATCAAGTACAGAGTAGTTGTCAAGGTCTCCTTGAAATTCAGTAAATACTGCATTACCAAGTTCTAATCCCCGGACAAAAAACTCAAGCGAGGAGCCAAATGAACCTCCACCCGCCCAAACATCTTCAACGAATACTATTTCCTTTTTGTTGATTCCAAATTTCTCAGTTAGGAGTCTAAAATCAAGATCAATACACTTGTCTTTCCAATACCCTTGTGAGTTTGGTATGCTATGTTGCCCAATCATACAAAAACTTGAAAAGTGTCTACCAGTGACACCAACATTCTCTATATCTTTGAACCGAAGACAAGTCTGTGGTACTACTAGAGGATTAGCTGGAAATTCAAAGACTACCTTCGAACCCATAATCCTTTGAAAATCAACGATTGAAGCAATCGTAAAGTAAAGATCATCACGCCATCTGCAAACAACAGGATATCTGCTTACTGACTTATGGCCATTTTGAATGAAAAATGATTCTACTTCTTTCCAAGATTGAGTATAATCAAATCGTTTGTTCGTTGGCGGATCTCCAATAAATGAATAACTATTCTCAGAGTGATCAGGACAAGAATTCGAGCTCTCATCCAGTGTCCAGTAAAATCGCTTGCACTTTGAACAAGACTTTCTTCTAAATCCTTCCTTTTCAAATAGTGTAACCTTGTAGTATCTGTCGGCGTCAGACGAGAACTTCGCAAGGATTTGGCTCTTGTCCATTTCACAAATTTTTGTTCTGACCGATATTAAGTATTTTGAAGCAACACATTAAATATGATCTTTTTTGAGAATTTCTTATGTTTGGAAGTAAGGGCTGGAAGGAGGGAGAATATGTCTTTACCTCAAAGCCTAGTGATGAATATCGAGACATCGTTGTTGGTATCGTGACAGGTGTTGAAGACACTAAAATAGGTGTCAATGGCATCGTCATAAATCCAGCGGGACTGAAAAACAAAGTATCTCAAGGCAAGGCAGGCCCTCAATCAATTGAAATCTTGAAGAATCCAACTCCAAAAGAATGCATCTTGGCTTTAATTTACAGGGTAGAGTACAGTAACTTTACTGGAGTCTTTGACGTAAATACCGATCCTGTTGTGAAAATCCACAAAAATATACACAATATCATAACAGGATGGGTAAGAGAGTCTATTCCAGAATTATTAAACAATGTGCTATCTTTGCCTGATGGTCCGGAGAAAGATCAAGCAAAGCGAGTCTTAAAGCAAAGAATGGACACCTTGTATGACAAGGATCTCAAGAAATACATGTACTCGATCTGTAGAGGCCTCAAGATCTTAAACTGAAATAAAATTATTGCCCAAAGATTTTTGACGACATAAAATTCTCCATAGTTTTATATTATGCCTCTTGGAGAACTTGCTTACAATGGAATACGTATACGCTGCGTTGCTTTTGCACAAAGAAAAGAAGGAAATCAACGAGGCTAACATATCCAACATTATCAAGGCTTCAGGGGCCGAGGTAAACGAAGCACAGGTAAAAGCTCTCGTAGCTGCACTTGCCGATGTAAATATTGACGAAGCAATCAAGGCTGCTCCAGTTGCAGTAGCGGCACCAGCAGCAGCACCAACAGCAGGCGGAGCAAAAGAAGAGAAGAAAGAAGCAGAGACTCCATCAGGCAAGAGTGAAGAAGAGGCAATGCAAGGTCTCTCTGCGTTATTTGGTTAGATGTCTTGTAATTCGATTTTTGTCGTTCTCTAAACGTTATTTACTATAGCATCCAATACCTTGCTATTTGACTGAACTTTCGCTATCAATCCAAACCGTAATTCTTGCGTTGGATCTTTTTGGAACAATGGCTTTTGCTGTTACTGGTGCGTTCAAAGCAATTGAACACAAGGCAGATATTGTAGGAATAATCATCCTGGCAACAATTACTGGTGTTGCTGGTGGTACCATACGAGATATAGTGATAGGTCACTTTCCACCACATTCTATATCTGATCCTAACTATGTGATAATTACCGTCACAACTGGAGTTGTAATATTCTTCTTGTACCCAAAGATGCAAAAGCACTGGAACTTATTTCTGAAATTTGATGCTTTGGGGCTAGGTGTCTTTACAGCGATTGGCGCTACATTTGCATACCAGGCATTCAACATGAATTTTCTCGCTATGGTCTTGGCAGGAATGGTAACAGCTGTGGGTGGTGGAATTCTGCGTGACATGTTTGTAAACGAGATGCCTATGGTCTTTGTAAAAGAATTATACGCCTCAGCAAGTTTCTTGGGAGTTGTAGTCTTCTACCTTCTCCTAAGCGCAGGTTTTGAACTCGAAACGGTGGCAATAGTTTCCATAATTGTTACAACGGTAATAAGATTAGTTGCGATGAAATACAATTGGAATTTGCCTAAAGCGCGCGAAAAATAATATTGTTTTACTGAGAGGTATAGCCCTTTAACTTTCCGGAAAGAGCGAGAGCCTGCGCGTGAGCCTTTTGAATTGTCTGTTGCTTTGTTTCATCCGTCATGAAGCCGGACTCGATAGCAAGTGATCTTGCACGCTGTGCAGCCTTTGCAAGGATTATGTTGACATTCTCTTTAGTGACATATCCTATCTCAGTGGATAGGGACATAGCTTCTTGATGTGCTCGAGCAAAGGCTTCCCTATACTTCTCGACGTCAATTACTAATTCTTCCTGATTGTATACCATCTTTTCTTCTAGTGCTGAATTAAGTACAATTCCAGCCTCCACAGGCTTGACATCTAGTTTGCTCAATAGGGTAGCAAGTTTTGCTGAAATTACGTCACTTTTCTTTGCAGGCGTGGAGTCCTTTGTTATCCAAATAGTACCTTGATCAATCTTGGTTGCTACCCCTGCTTCCTTAAAGTCAGTAAGGATAGGCCCAGGAGTAATTCCCGTGTTACCAGCTTTGATGACCACATCAATGCTTGCTTTGTCACCACCGCGAGCCGGTAGCATTATCTTATTTTTTCCTAACAGAATGTTTAGTTTGAACGGACTCATGTTCGTGAACAATAGAACACATTGGCCAACCAGTTTACTGGCTAACTTTTCAACTTCAGGAATCTTCAAAGAGGCAAGTGCTCTTTGCGCAACTTTATCCTTTATACTGAAAATCTCAACTTCCCCTTTGAATTTCTTTCTTAATGGTAACAGTTGGGAAGATCTCACCTTCTCCATTCTGACTAGTGCAATTACCTTGTACTTCTTGGGAAGTTCTTGAAGCTGCTGGTACATCTGAACTTTCTTCTGAGGATACTTTGTTCTATTCTGATACATCTTATTTCGTTACCACCTGTGTTGGTTTGATTATCTTTCCCATTGTGGTCTTTACCATGATTTTTTTTATGTTCTTGTCGCCACTTGGGAGCTTTTTCTCAACTGTGCTAATTACAGCATTTGCATTTGCCAGCAGATCCTCATCTGACATTGTCTCGTCACCTATCTTACATGCAACAGAGAGAGAATTTCTTAGTCTTACTCTAATAGAAGATCTAAATCTTTCCAGGATGGAATCGATTGGAGCATTAAATGGAACAGGCGTTGGCATCTTTCCCCTTGGACCCATGAATTGACCCAATGTCTTACCAACATTAGCCATTAGCTGAGTATCTGCAAGGAAAAAATCGTAACCATTAATGAGTTTACGTGATTCACGCTTATTTGTGCCTACTTGAGCAAGCTGAGTTCCGTCTACAACCTTGTCAGCATTTGCGCTTTTTGCCTTCAGACTAAGATCTCCTGATGCTATTACACATATTGAAGCTGGCTGGTTCATCTTTTTTGGGAGCTGAACAGTCTCATTTATTGCAAATCCCTTCTTTACGTCAATATCCTTGAAAACCATGATTAGCTCCACCGCTTGCTTGAACTTTCGTTCCTTTGTACCCTTTTTTGCTTCGCTTATCATCTGAGCTATCTGGGACTCGGTAATCATTACGAGAGGCTTTCTGAAAGCCTATTTAAAATCGTTTAGCGATGTAGTTCGATTAGAAGGAATATTGCCTAAAGATTTTTACATTATCTAATTTGTGGTAGAAGAACAACTTGGAACTGGACTTACATTTATTAAATAGTAACAAAAAATAGTCGCAAAGTTGCACAAATTCGATGAATTAGATATGAAAATAATAACCGAGCTCACCCGAGACGGTAATGTTTCTGTTCCTAACCTTTCAAAGAAGTTGGGAGTAAATACTTCTGTTCTTTATAGTAGAATAAAGAGACTCGTAAAGAAGAAACTAATCAAAAAATTCACCATAGTAGTAGACGAATCTCTCATTGGAATAGGAGTAAGGGCAACAATGGGAATAAACAGAGATCCAAAACTGAAGGACTCAATTCACAAAGCCTTGATGAAGACATCAGAAGTAGTTGGGATATTCGAAGTTACTGGTAGATTTGATATTTTAATAACTCTAAGAGCAAAGAATCTAGAAGAACTTCATACAGTAGCCATTGAGAAGATAGGCAAGATAGAAGGAATACAGAATACTGAAACCTTTGTTGAATTACAAAGGACGGATAAAGACTCTGTATATACTATAAGCTAGTAATTTAATTGAATTTATCGTCGAATTTACCTGCATTTATTTCCACAGTTATTTCCTTTGGATTTTTTCCGTTTATCTTTATCCCTAGTGATAAGCAAGTTCCTACGACCTCTTTTGCGGCTGATCTGATATCTTGCGCGTAAGACGAATCTATTTTCAATTTCGCGACCTTGACCACACCATCAATTGGTATATCGCCAACCCACGTGGCACCAGAAGTTCCAGAGCCCTTTTGAAGTCCGGCCTCCTTTAGAATTAAAGCAGCTGCTGAAGGGATTCCTACCTCGACTGTCCATTGCTTGGTTTTCTTGTCGACACTAACGGTTACAGGAATCTTCATTCCCTCAAAGTCTTTGGTCTTTTCATTAATTGCATTAACTATCTGCAAAATGTTTACGCCAAGAGGGCCTAATGTTGGACCTAATGGAGGACCAGCAGTTGCTTGACCGCCTGTTACAAGTGCCGAGACAGTTTGAAGTTCAGCCATAATTTTTCATGCTCCTTTACTTTAAATTTAATCCTTTGCTACTGAGTTGATGGTTTTAGGTAATTTGCATCAACAGTTACTGGTAATTGATACGGAGCGTCAAGTAAAATTACAGTTGCTTCTTCTTTATCGTGATCTATTCTCGTTATGGTAGCTTTCATGCCTTTAAATGGCCCACCAATAATTTCGACAACCTGGTCTACTACAAGCTCTGATACGGTGGATTTTTTGATCAAATAACCTTCGATGTCTTTGAATTGCAGCTCTCCTCTAAGCTGACCTCGGATATGTCTTATTCCTTGCAAGGCATCAAAGGCCGCATTTGCATCGATGGCTTCAACCACGATGTATCCTTTGAGATTTTCTAAGAGCAAAACTGACTGAATATTTAATTTCTTTAGCTTTATTCTGTTCTCAAGAAGACCCATTACCACTTTTTCTTGCCCTCCAGTTGTTCTAACCGCAAAGAAATGTGATTTTACTTCTTGTGTCAATCCTACCTGTGTCCTAAATTGATTACGGCAAACGTAAACTGAATGATGAATCCAATGCCGCCAACTGTTGCTATTCCGAGAAGGACTAGTCTTAGGTGCTCCATATAGTCATCCTTATCGGATTTTTTGGCAAGCTTTAGAGTGTTGACCATATCCTTCAACATTTGGCCTGGGTTTACCATTGGAGGACCTTGATAAAATGTACTTATAATTCTTATTTTACGCGTAACAAACGTACCATAACTGGCTCAAAATGATTTGAGTATACAAAAGTTTGACAGCATTGGTTTATCACTCCATGGAACCATCAAGTTGACCGTTTTCTACTCTTAATGTTAAGATTTTGTAAAGTCTAATGTGTTTTTAAAAAATGCGGGTTTCGTCATGTAATTTGTCGGGGGTAGTGATTTATTCAAGAAGCAACCACACTTGTCCGTCCGTAGGAAACCCACAACCTACTATTGATGAATTTACTTCATATCTGATAAAGTCAGTGATACAATCTCCTACAAGATTAATACTGCCGAAAATCTATCTCTCAACGAGCACAAGATCCGGCAAATTAGATATGGCCAGACGATTTTAAAGTATATTTCACCATGAGACATTCTTAATTCATGCAGTTACTCGTAGCCTACCAGTCTGATCCGGCTGGTTCTAACATGGCCACTTTTATCTCAAAAAACATGACAAAAGATGGCGCTGTTTATCGTGGAAAAAGCTTTGACGTAGTTATCATTCCAACGCCTGCTATTTCTGCAGATTGGCTTGAGGAAAAATATAGCTATGATGGCTATGTATTTTTATCAAAGCATGCTTCTGAGAGTGGTACACTAGCCCTCACCTGCCACAGTACTGGCAACTTTGCGGACGCCCAGTTTGGTGGAAATCCTAGGCAAGTAGCAATACCACACCCACATCTTCAAAAGTCATACATGCAACATCTGTGGAAAAAAAGATCTGGTTTTTCGAGATTCGAGATAACAATTGAAGCAACTCATCATGGTCCTACTGCACTAAGTAAACCAACATTATTCATTGAAATAGGAACCACGCAAAAGGAATGGAATGACACGAATTTATGTGAAAGCATAGCGAGAATAGTGGTAGATGAAATGTCAAGATATCAAAAAAATCATGATGTAGCAATCTGTTTTGGGGGTACGCACTATCCCCAAAAATTCAACAAGGAGCTCATTGAAGGAGAGTTTGCCCTTGGAACTGTTATGCCAAAGCACGCCCTAGATAATCTTGACGAGAACCTCTTCCTACATATACTAAAACAAAACAAAGAAGCCAAATTTTCACTGGTTGATTGGAGCGGGCTTGGAAAAAATAAAGAAAAAGTATTTAATTTGATAAAGACGACTGACTTGGAGATGATAAAAGTTTGAATCTTGCACATAAAGTGTACAAGAAACTCTTACAGGTGCCAAAAGGCAAGGTAACAACTTACTCTGCACTTGCAAA
Organism: Thaumarchaeota archaeon 13_1_20CM_2_39_20; assembly: GCA_001920395.1. Classification (GTDB taxonomy): domain Archaea; phylum Thermoproteota; class Nitrososphaeria; order Nitrososphaerales; family Nitrosopumilaceae; genus Nitrosotalea. The sequence goes on along the minus strand of MNJS01000011.1, from coordinate 117 downwards.
AGCGGTAGGACTCAAAAATGGCCAGAGAGTTATAGGCAGAATTATGAACAAGAACCCATACCCTGTTGTCATTCCATGCCATAGGGTTATCTTGTCAAACGGCAAAGTAGGTGGATA
>MNJS01000041.1 GCA_001920395.1 Thaumarchaeota archaeon 13_1_20CM_2_39_20 | reverse complement strand
AAAAAACAAAGGTAGCGTTCTACTTAAGTTCAACTTATGTAACATAAAATTTTCTTGATAAAAGAACTGATGGAAGTAAGAACAAAAGAGTGAGAAGTCCATATGGCAATCCCGCGGTTCCACTCGCAAAGATAGAATCAAGAATTATTATTGAGATTACCATATTCTTGATTCCCCTTTGAATAGCCACCGAGTCACCAGAAAGCGTTTGCTTAAAGATAATGCTCATTATGATAGTAAATGGAATCAAGATTATGAGACCCGACATCTTAAAGAGATCAAGTAAAGTTGCAATTGCTATCGATGCCACAATCCCATAAACAAATGAAAACAGAATAATTGTTTGCTTTCGTGATTGCATTCCACTGATTTCCTTTCTGCTGAAAAGAACGATAATGACAACAAATGCAAACATCGAAGTAGCAGCAAAAATTGGCTGCAAAAAATGGGATTGAATTGCTAAATAGATGGTAGGGCTTGCTCCTAAAATTACATTGAGAAATCTTGTACTGCCCATTGCTAACGGACCAAAAAATTTGCTGTGCTTTAATCTGTAGTCATAGGCAAGTACAATGCAGGATAGAAAAATAACAGTGACAAAGCTTGACCATGAAACAGAAAAGGCTAGTATCGCGGATAACATCATCAATACAGAAGCAATTTGAATTGCCCTCTGTTTTGATATGCTTCCAGACGCTAACGGTCTAAATGGTCTCTCTTTCTTATCTATTTCGATATCAAAATAATCATTGAAGATTACTCCAGATACATAGAGAAGAGCAGACGATAACATCAATGTACCCAGACTGAGTAAGTTCAGATCAGAAACCGGTGTTACTGTGAGGTATCCGGCAACTACGTTTGACGGTGCAGTGAATGCATTTGGTAATCTTGCTAACTGTAAGTATTTTCTAAACGTAACAAAAACATCTCCGCTTATGACACATGAAAGGCAATTAAGCTCATGGCATTCATAGAAAAGTTATTTCATATAGCAATATCTCTGAGGTAGTCAAACGCCTTTTGTGCTGCCTCCACAGGGTTAGATTGGTACGGATAAAGCTCCACCGTAACAAATCCGTCATACCCAATTTCGTTCATTGCAGAGAAAACTGCGGCAAAATCTATTGCACCTTGTCCTGGTATGAGGTGTTCGTGTACTCGGCTATCAGCAATGTCGGCTAGATGAAAGTGCTCCGTATAGTCTGACAGTTCGTAAACTAATTGGGCAGGATCTTCCCTTACGCAAAAAAAGTGACCAATATCAAAATTAAGTCTAACATATTCGGAATTAATGTTTTTCATGAAATTCCTAAATTGTACTGAATTTTCTAATAGTAAAGAAGGTTCAGGCTCAACAAGGATTTTCACGTCTTCTTTTTCAGCTATTTTGGAAGCTCTTAGTATACCGTCCATGAACAACTTTTCTAACTGAGGAATCTTACTCCTATCCAAATCTGACAATGGACCTCCAGGCTCGGTAGAAATGTTCTTGGCTCCCATCTTATTTGCCAGATGCAGACAATTGATAGTATGTTGTATTCTTGATTCTCTTGATTTCTCGTTATTTTCTATCCACGAGGGATGATAAACATCCTTTATTGCGTAAAGAGTGAATGCATTAAGGTTAGAGATTTGCATGTTATAAGATAACAAGAGATCTTTTATGGACTTAATTCTCTTCTCGCCAAAATCAGGTGGATACGCATGCGGTATGTCGCACAGCAGTTCGATACCAGCATATCCAATCGAGGCTATTTCCTTGATAGACTCCTCAAGAGAATACCTCTTGAACGCATTAGTGCTAAATGCAAGTCTCATGCAAGATATACTGACAAAGCATCAAGGCTTCCAGGTGAACCGGCTCGAATGCTTAAAGAAATCATAGGCATTGTAGAAGGTAACTCTCTCTATATCGGTTGAACTACACCCATCATTTTTCATCCTTTCCGCAGTTAATGGCACACTTAACGGGTCTGATACACCCCAGTCTGCCGCACTGTTTATCATTATATGGTCTGAGCCATGTTTTTGTACTATCTTCGTTGCTCTTTCAGGAGATAATTTTGTGACTGGATAAACTGAAAGACCTGCCCACATACCCAGATCCAACGTCTTTCCGATCGTTTCTTCTATATTATGATCTATCAGTATTTTTTCTCTATTGTACTTCTTGCCGTCTAGAATTTTCTCGATACGATTCATCGCTTCTATTTTATTGGTATGCGGAAGATGGATCATCATCAGCATGTCTCTAGATGCTGCTATATCCATCTGTTTCACAGAAATTTCCTCTTCCAAATCATTTATGAGATTGTAACCGAGCTCCCCTACCGCTACAACCTTCTCTCTGTCTAGGTACCTTTCCTTCATTGGTTCTATGGCGTCAATAGCAAGAGGTCTTGTAGTGGCTTCCTTTGGATTGACAGAGATACACACAAAGTGTTCTATTCCAAAATCCTTTGCCCTTTTCGTTTCAAATGTTATCATATGTTCCCAATAATCCTCAAATGTTCCCACAGAAGTTCTTGGGCTGCCCAGCCAGAAAGAAGGTTGAACAATCACCTCGATTCCAGCATTTGCCATTGCTACATAATCATCAGTTGTCCTAGAGTACATGTGAATGTGTGGATCAAAAAATCTTCCCAAGCTAATCGTTTCCTTATGATATAAAACACCTGATACTTAAGCTATTTTTATATTTACCCACCTTTTTCGATCTCACCTAGACGTGAAAATCCATTAAGACAACAAGCCAGGGGCTCTAACAGTGTAGCTTCTTCATTGCACAAATTTTCAGGCACAGGGACAAGCAGAGACACACTTGATAAACAGCACGTGGAATTCAAATGGAGCTCGAGCTACATCAATGTTAAATATCAAAATTCGAGCGAAAATATACGAAAGTGAACATCTTGACGATCAAAGCCTATACATGCCTGCACACGGGGAGAAGAAAAAGGGATATGTCTAATTGGAAAGTCAAAGGTTGATACATAGTTGACAAATTCAAAGATGCGGGCCGCAATGTTTTACGGTCCAAACAAGATGATAGTTGAAGAATCATCTTTTTCCCATAGTGAAAACGAAGCTACGATAAAAATGGATGCATGTGCTGTATGTGGGTATGATGCACGAGTTTTTCGCAACGGTCATCGAAAGGTTAAACCTCCTGTCATTTTGGGTCACGAGATCTGTGGACAAACATTACAGGCGATTAATACATCAAAGGGAGTTCTTTCGGCTGGTACGAGAGTTGTTGTCTTGCCTACAATACCTTGTCTTAGCTGCTGGTATTGCAACAATCAACAATACAATCTATGCAATAATCTTATGGAAATAGGGTCAACAATTAACGGCGGTTTTGCAGAATACGTCAAGATTCCACAACAAGTCATCAAGATAGGAGGTATAGTCCCTGTGCCTGAAAATTTGTGCAATGAAGAAGCTACACTGTTAGAGCCCCTGGCTTGTTGTCTTAATGGATTTTCACGTCTAGGTGAGATCGAAAAAGATGGCGTTATCGCAATAGTAGGCGATGGACCAATAGGTTTGCTTCACTTGCAGTTATCAAAGAAACTTTACAACATGAGATCTATAGTGATAGGGAAAATTCCTTTCAGGATGCAGATGGCAGAACGGATGGGAGCCGATGCCGTCTTTACATTTGGAAATGGTACAGAAGAAGATGTGTCGGATTTCACTCGCGGTCGTGGAGCTGATGTTGTCATAGTGGCTACCAGCAATCCCGAAGCATTGAATTTTGCAACAAAGATCGCGGCTAAGAACTCCAAAATCAATTTGTTTGCTAGCTTTTCTAATTGTAACAGTTTCTCTCCTGATCCTAACTGGTTGCATTATAACCAAGTATCAATAATGGGAAGTTTCAGCTCAACGCCTCTGACACTACAAAAAGCGATGAAGCTCGTTTCTGACGGTGAGATAGATTTGTCAAAAATGGTGACGAATAGATATTCATTAAATGAAATAGAGCACGCAATGTTAGCTACAGAAGAATTTCATGGACTACGCGTTGTAGTAAATAGATTTTAAGAAAAAGGAAAGATTCGTTAAAACAGATAAAATGAGTACATGGACTTACTCTATGTAGTCCTTAATACACATTTTAGATCAAACAAATGTGCCTGAAAATTTGTGCAATGAAGAAGCTACACTGTTAGAGCCCCTGGCTTGTTGTCTTAATGGATTTTCACGTCTAGGTGAGATCGAAAAAGATGGCGTTATCGCAATAGTAGGCGATGGACCAATAGGTTTGCTTCACTTGCAGTTATCAAAGAAACTTTACAACATGAGATCTATAGTGATAGGGAAAATTCCTTTCAGGATGCAGATGGCAGAACGGATGGGAGCCGATGCCGTCTTTACATTTGGAAATGGTACAGAAGAAGATGTGTCGGATTTCACTCGCGGTCGTGGAGCTGATGTTGTCATAGTGGCTACCAGCAATCCCGAAGCATTGAATTTTGCAACAAAGATCGCGGCTAAGAACTCCAAAATCAATTTGTTTGCTAGCTTTTCTAATTGTAACAGTTTCTCTCCTGATCCTAACTGGTTGCATTATAACCAAGTATCAATAATGGGAAGTTTCAGCTCAACGCCTCTGACACTACAAAAAGCGATGAAGCTCGTTTCTGACGGTGAGATAGATTTGTCAAAAATGGTGACGAATAGATATTCATTAAATGAAATAGAGCACGCAATGTTAGCTACAGAAGAATTTCATGGACTACGCGTTGTAGTAAATAGATTTTAAGAAAAAGGAAAGATTCGTTAAAACAGATAAAATGAGTACATGGACTTACTCTATGTAGTCCTTAATACACATTTTAGATCAAACAAACCGTGCATAGAAAATACTTGACGCTTTAACCATCATCTTTTTTACATAAATCGAAGATACTATTGCTGCCACCACTGATGATGCAAGATATGCAAAGACTAGATTTTCAAAACCGAATTGTACAACAATTATTCCACCTATTCCAACCAATGCTGCACACCCAATTACAAGAATAACAAGCATCTTTATCTTATTGAATATCATCAAAAATAAGCTATTGGCTCCAAAAATAGACATAAAGACATTAGCAATTGATGCAAATTGTAATATGTGCAGGCTAATCTGCGAGTATCCCGAATGTGATATTATGAGAGGCCCCGCAAGGTTAAGAATTCCTGCAGTTACAAGAGATGTTAGCAGAGTAGCTAACACTAGTTTCTTGTACGTATTGTGAATAAATGAATCCACACGACTGATTTCTGATATCTTGCAGTTCAGACTCAAATTACGCATATGCGAAAAAAATGGTGCCATCATGACATATTGTACTATATATGTTGGAAATAAAACAGTCCAGGCCATATCTGCTCCTGTATGATAAACTGGATTGAAAAGCATTGGCAGACTAATACCACTTTTAACAATTTCTGGATTGTAAATCCACGAGAGTACTCTATCCGAAAACATGATCATGAAAAAGAAAATTCCAAAGAGGGTGTTTGGAAGAGTTTCCCATAGCTGAACGCTGAATCTTGATTTTATTGTTTTTTCTGCTCTGCTGATAGGCTTGTAAAAATGTGGTTGTCCTACAGTCGTTTCCGTAGCAGAATTATGTGTCAACTTGTAATGTTGAAAGATTGCGAAAACAGTAAGAGTTACAAATGCGATAACCAAAGCCACAAAATATCGCGTAGTTACATCAGGTATGAGCTGCTCTCCTAGATAGTAGGTTGCAAGCAACGAAGCTAATGCTACTGAATATGATATAATCGTGTACGCGATCTTCTTTAACGCGTGAATTATCATATAGCTTGCTCGGTGCAACGAAATAGTTACAGTGCTTATCATAGTGACGAATACAAGACTTGAGGGAATTCTTTCCAAATAACCAACCAGATAAAGTAAACAAACTACGACGGCTAAGACTACTGCCACTAGTTTGTAAACCCTTTTGAGAAGTCGTTTCACCTCACCTATATTATTTTGTTCATGATAAAACGAAAACAATTTGCCGAATGCTTGAAAGGGTCCTTCAGTAATAACCATTCCTACCAATATTCCTACGATGAATGCGGTAGCTATCTGGATTGGCAGTTTCCATGCCATCCACAGTGAAACACCTGCTATAAACAAAACTGCCAAGGAAGCAAGCCACGGAAAGACCAAACTGATTCCTTCAGCTAGTCTGAACCCGACTGAAGGGATTTCAACACTCGAGGTTTGTATAAACTTCTTACCGTCTTCATTAGGTATTTCGTAGACATCGATAAAATCATAAACATAGTTAGCTAGTTCATTAGAATCACTGAATCCGTATTTGTTTATGGTTTCCTTGTTGTAACCTAAGACCTCAAGAAAAGCTACTATATCCGCGATGTTGTCGACCTTTGGGTGTATTTCAGTTATTGATCTAGCTACTTTTTGTGCAAATAATTTTGATTCTGGCGAGAGATTTTTATTTTCAGACACTAGCAAATTTTGTACCACCGTTTGATTTATGTCCAACTTCAGTTGGCATCTGTGACTTTATAAATTCAACAACATTTGCCAGTCCTTCTGACATGGACATCTTGGACTCATATCCAAGAGAATTTTTAATTTTGTCAATGGAAGTGAAACAAACTATGACATCTCCTCTCCTTGGAGGATCAAATTTGTGATTAATATTCTCAGTTTTTGTGATGGATTTTAGCTTCTGCAGTAATTCTAGTATGGTAATTGAATTGCCAGTTGCGACGTTGAAAACATCCTCTTTCACATTTTCAGATTCCATTGCAAGCATATTGGCATGCACAACGTCTTTTACGTAAACAAAATCTCGCGTTTGTGTCCCATCTCCGAAAATTGTTGGGGGTTGCCCTTTCAATAATTGATTTATGAAGATCATAATAACTCCACTATAATCATTCATTACCTGTCTTGGTCCGAAAACATTGAAATATCTGAGGGCTACCGATTCCAAGCCGTATGTATGAAAATACGAGGTAAGATAGTTCTCTATGGCAAGCTTTGACGCTGCATAAGGCGAGTATGGTCTGCAAACAAGACCTTCATGGAAACGTTCGTCTAGTCTGCCGTATACCGCAGATGAAGAAGCAAAAATAAATCTCTTCACTCCTCTATTAACACAAAAATTCATTACCGCAAGTGACACGTTCACATTTATGTCGTGTACCACCATAGGTTCTGAAATTGATCTGGGTACACTAGCAATCGCGGCTTCATGAAAAACTACATCTATGTCCTTTTCGTCAGGCAGTAATGTTTCCATATTCCTGGTATCGCCAACGAGAACGTGTAATAACTTATTATTTCGATGTTCCTTCAAGTTTTCAAGGGATCCAGTACTAAGGTCATCAACAACCCAGGTTTCGATTCTCCTTTTGAGCAATTCGTCAACTATGTGACTTCCTATAAAGCCCGCTCCGCCGGTTACTATAACCTTTGAGATACTTTTCATCTGGCGATAACCTCTTTTTGTTCCTGCTCTTTTCCCACTCTTTCATGCCGGACTGTGTATTCTTCGTATACTTTTCTGAACTTTTCACAGCACTTTTCGAGCCCGAATTCATCTGTGGCTTTTTTTAGAGCGGCGACCTCAAATTGACGCCTTAGATTTTCGTCTCGTAGTAATTTCACTATGCCTTTTGCCAACTCATATGGTTGTCTGTTTCTTACAAGTATGCCACAGCCTTCTAGCGCTTCCCTTACGCCACCTATGTCCGACGCAACAATGGCCTTTCCGCAGGCCATAGCCTCAATGATTGTAAACGGAAATCCTTCACTAATACCGCTATATGCAACAACATCTGCTGAGTTGAACGCTCTTTCAGGCTCCTTTGTAGGTCCCATAAACTTGACAGTGTCTTCAAGTTGCAATTCTTTTACCACGCTTATACACTTTAGGGCGTATTCTAGATCAGCTGAACCGCCATAAATCAGACACTGTATATCAGGAATTTCCATTTTTACTTGCTTTACAGCTTGGATGATACATACAACATCTTTTAAAACATCTAGTCTGGAAACGCAGACTACAGTGGGGCGTTTATCTTCTCGCTGAATATCAATAGGTCTGAATTTTGAAGTATTAATGCCGTTGTAGATGACCTTAATTTTGCGCGGATCTGCGCCGAGACTTTCCTCCCATAATCTATTTGAGTCACATACAGGAGTTACTAAATCGGCAACTGAATACATTGTTAGCACTACATTCCTTGTGAAAACTTTCCAGAATATTCTTGATGCATCGTCATAAATATAGCCGTTATAGGTCAAGAGCTGGTCTCTGAAGGCAAGTCCATGTTCTGTAATTATTAGCGGACAGTTGCTCTCTTTCTTGGCATAGACAGCAGCTAATGATGGAAGCCAGGCTAGCGCAGAATGTATGATATCTACCTTTGGAATCTCTATCGATAGCATATTGATGCTCTTCTGAATTGCCTGGAAGGCATTAACTGTCTCCTTTAAATTCATGCGATTGTAAATTGGATCTTTATTGAGGTAATCCAAAAAAACTTCCCAAACCAAGGGATGTTCAAGACATTTTTTTGGATCATAAACTTTGAAAAAATCGTGTAATTTTATAACCAGATCTGCAATTCGGCTTGAATCACACCGTTCGGAGAGGACGGCCATCAAAAATTCTTTATAAAGAGGAATAAACAGTTCCTTTATAATTTCCTCTTTCGTTCTCATGATTCTGACCACTAGATGTTCGTTTCTCTTGAGGAATTCTTCATATCTGAAAGACCCAAAAATTGGAACTTCGATTACCTTAGTAACATTGGGAGGAATGACATAGTTCGCATTGCTGTTTGGGTGCGAAAGTTCATCAATGACTATAAATTCATAATCAGACATGCTGTCAATGAGATTCTTTACCCAAACGTAGACTCCACCGTATGCAATATTCGGATAACAATCCCAATTAATCATTAATACTTTTTTCACTTGGACTCCTCCCTATAACCAAAGTTTCTGTAGATTCTGTGCTTTTTTGTATTCTCGACAATTTCATCACTTCTTCCCTTCCTGACACGAGCTTTACTTTTCTTGCCAGGGAAACATATTTTTCGTAAACTCTGTTAGCCCTCTCTCTATCAGACGCCAAAACGAAATATTCGTAAGATGCTTCCAGCAACCAGAGCGATTCTCTTATCGATTTGCCTAGTACAGAATCTGCGCATTGTTCATAAATTATTCCAATCCCTTCGTACAAATCTTGCGCCGCTTTATGATTTTCTATCTTTTTGTAACAATTGGCTGCACAAGAAAAACTCAAGGCTGCCCTAATCGAGAAATTTTGCTCCACAGATTCGTAGGCGTCTTTCAAATAAAAGGTGATTGCTTCTTTGTAGTTTCCTTGATCTTCCATTTTTATTCCATTTAACCATGAGTTACTTTCGCTAGTAACTTTGTCCAGCCAATTGTTTTTCATAGTACATCTGCCGCCGATAATAATAACATGTAAGTACACTTGTCAATACTTGTACGAGCATTTATTTGTAATAGGTCACAAACCCCAATTGTAAGACTATTTGCAGGTACTGTGTTAATACCAGAATCCGAAATTCCACCTATTGTAGCACATCTCGTGGAATCAAATATTATTCTGCTTTGTGCTCTTGCCTTTGGGATGGAAAAAGACACAACAAAAAGCGAAGGAAAAATCCCCATTATGTCCTGTTCCCTCGCAACTATTTTCACTCTATTTGTAAACAAGCATTCTTGGATTATATAGGACTTTAGAAGTGTCAAATATAGAATATAGAATACAGAGTATGTACACTATAAGAGTAGGAGATGAGGTACTGTGAAATTTCTGCCTAACTATGATCTGATGTCGTGAGTTCGGTATCGATTTTAACCATTACTCAGCACGTTACCCAACCAGTCATACATAATTTTCTATATCATGATAACTAGAAAGTGAAGGGTTGGAAGTGTTCAAGATCATATACTTGGTAATGATTTAATGTTCAATGGTAAACATGATGTACTTGCTATGTCGATGCTGTCGGCATTGGGATGTTGACAATGTTCAAATTGGTGATAGCATCGATAATGGTAAATGTGCCAGTAATTTTTAGTAACACCAGTATGATCTTCACTAACTCGATATGAGTTTCCTTTGTAACTCATATTGATGTTTACTATACCTGCATTTGCTTATTCATTCGTAGGTAGATTAGAATTAACGATCTTTGTGTTGGTTCAAGTCCAAAGTTATAATAACAGTTTTAAGTTGAGCACATCTTGTGCGGGGGTCGCCTAGCCTGGTAGGGCGTGGGATTGCTAATCCCATGTCCGTAAGGACCCGTGGGTTCGAATCCCACTCCCCGCGCGTTATGCGATCTACGCTTAGACTTAATAATGCGAAATTCAAACTTCAAGAATCGATGGTAAGGAGAAAAACAGTAAAGCCAAGAGCAAGCAGTCCAAAAAACATTACAACGGGTTTGTGTCCTAAATGTGGGACAATAGGAAAGATTTTGATAATAGGCATGATCGGCACCGAAAAAGGTAAGTGCCAGGCATGCAATGCCGAATTCACACTGTAGCAAAATACTGACAAAACCCTCAACAAAATAAACCATAAATTTTTAAGATCGCTTCTAGCGCACATTGGATGTATGGCCATGGGCGAAGAAGAATCCATATACGAAAGGGTGGCAAGATTGGAAGACGAAGTAGCTACCCTGAGAAACGAAGTGGATATCATGAAAGGGACAATAAGAAATAAAATAGTAAGATATGAGCACAAGTTAATCAAGAAAGGAAAAGATGTAAAATCAATTATTGATTAGACTTTTCCTTAATGCTTCTTATTAAATCCAAAATGAAATCAGCGTCGTTGGCCTCTGGTGCTAATTCTAGATATTTGTCAAGTGATCTTAACGCAAGGTCATTTTGGAAAAGCCTAGATTGTAGAATTCCTTTGTCTCTTATTTCTTCTGGAGAATCTGGGACAAGTTCTAAGATCATGTCAACACAACGCATAGCCAAGGTGTAGTTAAAAGACTGAGTATACGAATTTTTTAGATTCCTTGCAATTCGGACTAAAATTTTTTCAGGTTCAATCTCGTTTAAATAATCTGGAACAAACTCAATTACACCCCCATAGCTACTATCCAATATTTCCTGTAGATCCTCGATATCTAAAAGGCGACCCTTGTTGAAGGGATCAAGTATCATCTCTTCAGAATACTTGACTAGAAAATGAGCCGGAAAACCCACAGGACGAAGATCCAAGCCAATGCGATTTGCAAGCTCGATGTAAATTATCGACAAAGTAATAGGAATTCCACTTTTTTTATCAATTACTACATTTAAAAAATTGTTTCTTGGATTATAGTAATCATCGGTATCTCCTTCAAAACCCAAAGTATAGAACATATATTCATTTAACTTAGAAATCAAATAGGTTGGATTTTTTATATCGGAAACAGAGTCACATAAACCTTGGCTAAGTAAGTTTAATTTTTGTGCATAGTCGCTTATCTTAATATCTGGAAATTCGAGTACTTGCGCAAGCTTTAGACATCTTTCTACAAGAGTGTAACGTGGATTTTTTACAAAAGAGATCCATTCAGCTACAAAAGGATCAAACTCACTCATATTCTCTTTAGATAACTTTCAGGATTTTTGAGCTCACGCGTTGTGGGGGGTTTTTCAAGGATTATTTTGCATGTGTCTTTTCCATATTTACTAAAAACATATTCAGTAAAGTCTGTTCCGATGCTTTTCCGTATCTGATACGATGTGATGTCTTCATTAGCAAAAGTTATCAAATAGTTTTGAAAATCTTTATCATCTTTCAAGATATTTCTTACTGCAAATTCCGCCATGCCTTCCATTGCAGTAAAAGCAGCATGATGTGTCTGTATTGGTTTCAACCATCTTTGGTAAAGATCCAAAAGTTGAGGTATTATTTCTAAGATTTTAGGATCGACTGTAACCTTTGTAAACGTCATGACATCTGGGCCAAGTACTCGAACTATGAAAGTGTCTGGGTTGAGTGTGAAAAATAGATTCGCACGTTTCGCAACCGGATAATCATCTGGTATGGGTGGAAGTTGCAAGTACTCCAAAAGATTTTTCATTGAAGAATAGTCTAAATTTAGAATTATTTTTGCAAGCTCTTCATTAATGACGTTTACTTCAGACACTGCTTCTTTGTTTATTTCATAGAGACTTTTTTGAGTCGAATGAATCTGTTCTTCCAAGACGGTCATCTTCAACGCCCCAATATATCCAGAATTAACCTGTTCAAACTTTGATTCGTAGGGAGCTCCCTGCTTGTAGAGAATTATCTTTGGATAGCCAGAAAGAATGAACTTGTTTAGATATATGGTCGATTCGTAAAAATCTCCATAAGTTGTGGAAATCTGTGAGATGTATGACTTGGCATACGTGGAATACACAAGGTATCTGGCAATATCCCTTTTTGCTAGATTTGCTATCTTTTCCGGATTTTCTTGTGCAATAGCAATGAATAACTCATCAACAAAGCCTTGAGAGTCTTTTGTTGAAAAGACCTTGCGTCCCTTTAATCGCTTAAATTCTATCAGATCAAGGATCTCAACTTTAATTTGGTTTGATACTGATAGGCCGGTAAACTGTGAGACCTTCTGGGATATATCTGAGAAAATCCTGCTGCATTCTACTTCGACCTCATCAAATTTTATCTTTGAAGCGAATGCTTCCGTCGCCTTCGTCTGTGATTCCTTGATTTCGCTTTCTTCGTTTAATTCAACTGAGAGCTGATCCAAGAGGGCATAAGCAAACTCCTCAAACTCGTCCATTCTGGATTTGACGTTCTGAACTAATTTAACATTAACTTTGTCTTTACCGCAGGCAGTTTTTTTGTATTGAGTTTAGAACTATAAGTTGTATACCGGGGGTGGGTTTGCTTAAATTAGTTTGATACCCTCTCATTTTGTCACGATTAGGTTGGGTCTAGTGGGAATATACCACCATAATGG
>MNJS01000008.1 GCA_001920395.1 Thaumarchaeota archaeon 13_1_20CM_2_39_20 | reverse complement strand
TTTCAACAGTACAACCTGTCTGATCAACATACACTACTTTTACTTTTTCGGTGATCATACTTGGAATAAGATTCCAAAAGGGGAATACCACAGTTGACATGATAATAATAGCTGCTGCAATTGCTCCGAACACGAGGAGTCTCTCATTCATTCTGTTATCGAACTAGGTCAATGTTACACTTGTATAAGGATTCCCTCTTACCCGATTCATTTATTTTTCCAATCTTTCTAATGAATCCGTGGTCGTATAATTTCTGCATCTTTCTGTAGGCTGTACTAGTTGGTATACTGCATTCGACACAGAGCTGGCTTGTAGATTTTGGTTCGGCCCTGATGGACTCTAGTATCCTTCTTGTTGCTTCATCTGAGAGAAGATCTTCTAGAAGTGCCCCTGTGATATCGCTATTCCCTTCCATCAATTTTAATTTTCATTCTTTGGCTTAATGGATTGCTTAACTATGTTAACGTATATCCTTGTTTGCAGGTAAAGACAACAAGGCTATTCCGTCCGCGTCAAGTCCCCGTCAATAGCAGATTTCATGCAGTTTAGCCCGTAAGATTTACATTAATAGCTTATACACTTGGCTTGTGGGCACCATATACGAAAACGCTTCAAAAGATTTTCTAGAACTTGCAAGCGAACAGAGATTAAACATAATTTTCAAGCTTTTGGAGAAAAAATCAAAGATTACTAACATGGCAAAGGAACTAGATGCGACAGTACAAGAAGTACACAGAAATTTTGAACGTCTGGCGGACGCTGGTCTTATTGTGAAAGACAAGGACGGGTACCACGATCTTACAACTTATGGCAAGACCATGTGTACTCAGGTACCAGCTTTGGTATTCTTATCAAAGAATAGAAAGTATTTTGAAAATCATGATTTTGGTGATATTCCGATGAAATTTATCCAGAGAATTGGCGCATTAGCTGAAGCCCAGCCCGTGAAGGGATTTGTTAAGGTCTTGGAACAATGGAAATCTATATACAAAAATGCAGATGAATTTATCTACCAACTCTTTACTGAGGTTCCACTTGACCTAATTGAGCCTGTTCTCACAAAGGCAAAGAAGGGAATCAAGCTAAATTACATATTTTCTGAATCAGTTATAGTGCCAAAAGGGAGAAAAGAACTACTGAACAAATTAGGAATCAAAGAGTTAATCGATAAGGGCTTGGTGGAGCGCAAGATGCAAAAGTATACAAATGTAGTTGTAGTGTTAAACGAAAAGGAAGCATGTGTGCTCTTTCCAACTTTGGATGGAACTGCAGATATGCGTGAGATGTTTTATAGCAAGGACCAGCTGTTTCATGAGTGGTGCCTTGACTATTTTAGATATTGTTGGTATAATGCAGGTTCGTTCCAAGAAAGCAAGATACGAGAATAGAAGTTAATTTCGGCATAGATTGGCTCTAGTTTCTGTGATTTTATTTTCAGCGTTTTCCGGCCAATTTGCTAGTAAAAAATGACCGTTTTTAATTTTGAAAATAAAAAAGAATGAAAGAATCTTGGTAATACTTGGCTTGCCTTAAAACTTTCATGAAAACGTGTGTAGGTGTGTGTCTTCAATTTAAATAAATCACGAACTATAGTAAATGGGGATATTTGGAAAATATCAGAAAACCGCTTGAGTTTGTGGATTCACTTGATGAATCAAGAAAACACATCGCGCTCTTTTATGATGATCCAGAATACGCCAGATTTGTAGAGTTTCGATTTCTAAAAAATGGGTTGGTAAGGGGGGAACGCTGTGTATATGCAACAGAGGAGGATTCTGGTAGCATTGTTCTTAAAATGCTACATTATGGAATACCTCTTGAATACTTTGAAACAAAGAAACTCTGTGTATATCAAATACATTCTTATCATGATAGTCATGAGGAACTAACGAATAGATGTAAAAAGGATGCGGAGATGATACTATCCGGCTTACTGCCACCATTTAGAATATCCGGAAGAATCGTTCCAGATGTAAGTAGCGCTGCTGGAATGTTACTAGAATTAGAATTTGAACGCAAAACTCATACTTGCTTTGATGACCTAGGAGGTTCTGTCATGTGTAGGTATGATCTCTCAAAAATAGAAAAGACTAGACGCAAAGAATGGCTAGCAGAACTTCGTGAAAACCATCATGATATAATTTATGTGCCATTATCGGAAAAAGGTGGAGTGTTTAAATGTTGCTAAACGAATCATCTGCTGGACTAGTGTAATCAACTAAATTTTTTTCTTGAGGCATTCTTTTTACATGATTGCCTTTACAATTATTGTGAATGTCAACTGTTGACCTGATACTGAGATATCAACTTTTTTGAAATTGAATTGGCGAAGTACAGAGCTGTAAATCTCGTAAAGGTAAAGTGACCACTTTTTTCCAAGATTATGACTAATATTGAACCGGTGGATTCCATAGTTAACATCATGCTTGTACTTGTGATTTGAGATTCGAATCAAGGCCTCGACCACATCTATAGACGACATTATGTGGTACTCTTGTCGTAATCTGAGAATAATTTTCTTGGTAGAAAATCGGGCAATTGACTTTGCTATATCAGTGACTTCTTTTTCGCTAAATTTTTCAAGTAGCCTTATCAGAAGGATCTTGCGGATTGGTATGAACTCGGATATCGTGGACGCAGTACGGACCCCCAAATATTGTACCAACATTTGATTAATTAACATGCTTGGAGAAATTGCCTCAGCCCTTGACAGCTTGTTCAGTCTTGCCAAGTTACTCCTGTCGAGCTCAAACTTTACACCCCGCTTCAGTGACTGGTTCACACAAACAATATCGTAAACTGTAAGTATTTTACTATTCTCTTTGATGAAAAATTGAAATTGTAAATTTTGTTCAGATATGCCAATTGAGGTAAAAGAATATCATTATTTTTTGATGTTTTGTGCAAATTCATGAAAATTTATGCATCTTGATTTGATCACCTTATATCGCACATACGAATATCGTACAAAATGAGGTCAAAGCAGCATGGCATTATCATTTTTGGATTCCCTTGATTCCAAAAGGCATCTGCTCCTACTTTACGAAGACCCCGAGTTTGCAAGATTAATCGAGTTTAGATTTATTAGAAACGGTTTGAAAAACGGCGAGAATTGCATTTATGGCTCGGCAGAAGACTCGGGCTCGGTAATTATCAAGATGCTAACCTTTGGAATTGCGCTTAAATATCTTCAAAGCAAGCAACTCCAGGTTTTACAAATAAACAACAGAGACGGAAGCAAGGAAGCCATTCTGAAAAGCTGCAGGAAAGACATAGAGAGAATAATGTCTGGTTTGGTGCCGCCATATAGAATAGTATCAAGAATTGTGCCTAATGTTGATACTATTGAAGGCATTTCTGCGGAGCTGGAACTGGAACGAAACCTTCAGAAGACCTTTGACGAGTTGGGTGGCTCTGTTCTATGCCCATACGACATGTCAAAAATCGAGAAAAAGCACAAGGACGAATGGATTAGAGAGCTCCGCAAGAACCATCACGTCGAAATCTACGTTTCAAAATCGGGCCAGGGCCGCGTTTTTGAGCTGAATTAATTCAAAATCACTTCTAGCCTGAAGATGAACTCTGTCTTCTTATTTGGTCTTTTGGATTATTTCAAATATTTCTGGTATGGTGAAGATACATTCTAGGAAAGAAGATACAAGAATTAAAGTTATCATTTCTCTGTTCTGTATGGATAAGATGCAAAAATTGTAATTTGCTAGAATCGTCAATAAAATAACGGAAATGTGATAAATGGAGAAAAATGGGGGACAGGATTTTTTTTAAAATCAGTAATACTTGAGTAATACCGTAATCAAGTAATACCATAGTAATACTGGTGTCAAATAACAAAATAACCCCCGTACAAGTGTTACTCACTTTCAAAGCTTATAAGCAAAATCTGACCGCTTTTTTTTATGGGCTTACACAATAGTAGGGGAAGACCTACAAAACAAAAACAAGTCTATATTAGAAATATAGAAAGAGGATTCTATCAACGAGGTATTAGTATTACTTTCACCTCACAGGAAACTGGATTTGTCCTGACCAATGGAGGCAACACGGTACCGAGGCTCACAACTTTAAGTTTGAACCCTCATCATAACCACTATTTTTAGGTCTCAAAGGTACTCAACCTTAGCAGAATTACATATACCTTGTTCTAAATATCCATTTGATCTATTTTCAATTATGGAATTGAGTAAATTTTCTGGGAAACTATAGGTCTGGTCTTAGACCGGATCTAGCAGTTATTTTAGTTTTAATTTGATCCTTTTATGGCTCTGATTCTTTGACTCCGCTCTTTTTGTGGCAATCTCAAAGACCAACTTGTCAATGTAAAATCCTTGTTTTGATTCCAGATTTAGCTTGTACATTATAGCTTTTCCAACAGTTCTTGTTCTTGATACAACTCCTTGTTGTTCTAGATTCTTTATTTCATTTAATGCTGTTTTAAAAGAGATTCCAGAATGTTTCGCAATGTCAGACACAGAGTAATCCCAATCCTTGAAAGTTGCAAGGAAATCTAGGATCTTTGATGTACTGCCTGGAAATACACTCTCTAATGGACCATTTTGTAATGCTTTCTTTCCAGAAATCTTTCTTTTCATACATTAAAATATATTAGCATATTAATATATTTACCCATTATTATGTAATAAATTACATAATACTTAAATGCGTACGTGGTACCATGATACCGTTGCTAGACGACGTAAGTAAGGCAGTTCTGAGGAAGCTATTTTATGATAACAGAATTGGCGCAAAACACATCTCACTTGAAAATCTAAAGACTGGGTTTCCATCCCATCTAAAAGGTGATGTAGACAAAAAATTGAGAAAACTAGTAAAAGAGAACCTTGTCTTAAAACACCCAACATCATATGGACCGCAATATGCTCTTAATCCACAAAGATTGCAAGAAATAATTGGTACCATAAATGAAAACAGGAATGAAAAATAAATATTCATCTCTTAATTACATAGATTATATCCTTTTGTATAATCACGATGAAAAACAAGGACTTGTCTTAATTATTGTTATACTAATGAAATTATTGAATTCGCTTTACGAAAGTTATGATTTGTTGGAAATTTCATGTTCTGAATTTCACTAGAAATCTGTGTATTTGGGTTACCCCTACATTTGCATGAAAAATGATAATTATATAAATATGTAGGGGTAACTATATTCATGGCCGCAATCAAGAAGAAGGTGGTGAAAGGACAGACGTACTACTATCTTGAACACAGTATGAGGGAAGGCAAGAAAGTGCAGAAGAAGGAAGTCTATCTAGGAAGGAAGATTCCGTCTAACATAGAGGAGATCAAGAAGAATCTGCTTGATGGCATTTACAGGAAGAAGTGGTATGCCGATGTGGATAAGATCAGGAAGAACTTCTCGAACAACCAGAAGGCGATGCCAAAGTCTGTCAAGGAAAAAGAGCTGGAAGACTTCGCGACCAACTTCACATACGATACACAGAGGATAGAAGGCTCTACCCTTACCCGCAGGGAGACTGCGGATCTCCTAGAAAGAGGAATCGCACCAAAAAATAAGCCAATGAGGGACGCCCAGGAGGCTGAGGCCCACAGGGACCTCTTCTTTGAGATTTTGAAATCAAAGAAGGATCTATCGTTGCACGAAGTTGAGGAATGGCACTGGAAGCTCTTCAACAAAACTAAAGCAGACATTGCAGGGAAGATCAGAAAATATCAGGTTACGATAAGAGGAGGCAAGTTCATGCCACCATCACCGGTAGAGGTCTACCCGATGCTGACGGAATTTTTCCAGTGGTACAACAGAAACAAGAACAAACTGCATCCGGTTGAGCTCGCAGCCCTTGGGCATCTAAAATTTGTAACTATCCATCCTTTTGGTGATGGCAATGGAAGAATTTCAAGGCTTGTCATGAATTTCATATTGAACAAAAAAAAATACCCGATGTTTGACATTCAGTACGAGGGGAGAAATGGCTATTACAACGCAGTTGAGAGGTCCCAAGTGAAGAAGGAAGATAGGATATTTCTCCAGTGGTTTGTGAAGAGATACATCAAGGAATACAAGAGATATCTCAAGTAGATAGAACTAGGGAACCATCTTGGTCGTATTTTAGACCCGCTTTGTGCGTAAATTTCGTTATTTCATGGCGTGTTTGATATAACGAAAATCATAACAAAATCTCTTATTCCAGATTTAGAATTGATATAACGAAAGTTATTACAATTCGGATCAGTAGCTGGAAAAATTAAGTGCTTTCTATGTCATATTTTTACCATATAAGCAGAGATTTGGGTTCCAAAAAGCCCCTAGTGTATTGCATTTAGGATATTCTGTACATCTTGTATCAACTGAGTTGCCTGAGCTTGTGTTATAGTCTTGTCTGTCTGTGCATTTACTTGGTTGATGAATGCACTGAGCAAATTCTTAGCTACACTGTTTTGTCCAGAGTTGAGAGATTCAAGGGCAGCGCTTAGCTTTGCATCAAGGCTTGTTGCAATACCTTTGTCAAGGTTCATGCTCTCTTTTACATTAATTAGATTTTGAACCGATTGTGCAGGTGTCAATACTGTAACTAATTGAGTGGCATTGGCTGTATTTCCACTGGCATCTGTAGCAGTCCATGTTACTGTTGTTGACCCGGGTGTTGCGAATGTTGCCGGTGCGTTGCTTGTTATTATTACGCCTGGACAATTATCGGTTGCACTAGCTGTACCAATTGCTGAACCAGCTATGCCAACTGTAACTATTACTGGCAACGGGGCTGATATAGTTGGAAGCTGATTGTCAATCACGGTTACTGTTTGTGTAGTGTTAACAGTTTGTGGGGTAGGTGTTGAACTATCGGTAGCATTCCATGTTACAGTTGTAGGACCTATTGGGAATGTTGCAGGTGCATTATTTGAAACAATTATTGTAGGCGTTCCTCCAGATGTTGTTGCTGTCCCAAGGCTTATCCCCGTAGATGAACACAAACCAGGATCCGCATTAACTGTGATATTTGGTGGAGCTGTTATGCTAAGTGGCGTTGAACATGGGATATTTACGACTTGATTTCCAGTAATGGTGCCAATGTTATTGATTATTCCTCCACAATTGTCGTTAATGTTACCCGAAGTATTATCAAACGTAGAACCCGAGTTGTTGTTGATGGTGCCGGTGTTGTTTATGGTGCCGCCATTGATGATACCGCTGCCTGCACAGCCTGCGCAGCTTTCACCCGCTGAGTTGTTGGTTATGGTCCCAGAGTTGGCTGTGATGCCATTGTTGACAAAGACTCCAGTGGACTCGATGCTAATGGTACCAGTGTTGATGATCGTGGCGTCGAAATTGTTGATGAGTCCGCTGAAGCAGCAAGAGCTAACGGTTATGGTACCAGAGTTAGATACGGTTCCTCCGGGGTTAATAGTGAGGCCTGCTCTAACAATCAATTCTACACCTGTGCTAATCGTTAAGGTCTCTCCGGAATTAACTGTAAAATTTTGTATAGTGCATGTGCTAGTGGCAGAATTCCAAATACCGCCTATGCTATTGCATGAAGGTCCGTCAGATAATATGTTGGAATGTGCGATCACGATATCTCCCCAAGTTGATGTAGTGATATGCCCAAAACCATCGGCAGTATTGAATCCGAACAAGGTATCAAACAGGGAAACACCGGGAAGGTTATAGCCATAAAAAAGATTGAAACCCAAAGTCCCCCCAGCAGAAACGCAAAAGTCATGAGATATATCAGAAGAACATAAAGGAAGTGAGAACTCAAAGTAATTGAATGTACCATCGCTTGTGGCCTTACCAGTTCCATCAACCGTTCCACCGGCTGTCTCGTCTGATGCAATGGCGTAAGAATCTGGTGGTACAGCACTAACATAAAAATCATAAAAACTATTTTGGTCCAGAGTTTTTATATCATCACCAGTAGCCCTGATACCACGATGATCGTTATCGAAATCTAATTCGAGATTACGCCCTGTAAGGCTATTGTCCGCTACTTTTACAGCGATATACAGATTTTTATCATCGTTCATAACGTATATTGTACCGCCACCAAATCGGTCAAACAAGAAGCTAAAATCAACTTTAGCAGCGTTAGCCCATTCGGTTGCGCCAATGATACCGTCAATTGTAGGAGCTGTTGAAGTGAAAGATGAAAGAGAAAAACCTGCAGCATGTGCTTCTGCTTTAGGAAAACTGAAGAGGCTACTTGCTATAATGACCATCAACAAGGCTGACAGGCACCTCAACTTCTTTTTCGACAGTGAAGACCTATCTATCCACACTGTTTGCTTGTATCGCAACAGCCCAACCCTTGTGTTTGCCAAGTAGACCCAAGTTAAAAGGATGATCTATTGGTCTTTAAAATTCTTGAAAGAATAATTACGTTCTGCGATCATTTCCAATATTCCTGCAAATAAAATTGACTTTAAAGAAAATAATTCGTTGGTAGGCAAAGTGCAAGATTGGCCGACAATAACTAGTGCATTCTGTTACATATTTTTACCGTATAAAGATACAATAATAGAAGTGAAATTAGGGTAGGGAATTAATGATATTTTGTACATCAGTTAGAAGCTGGTTTGCCTGATCGTGACTTATTGATTTTCGTGTTTGTGATTCTACATGGTTTATGAAAGCATTAAGCAGGTTCTATAGCGATAAAAAGACGGGCTCGGAGTTTAAAAAGAGATTAAAAACTATTGTCTTGTTACAAAAAGCACATTCTCTTGTCATAATCTCACATTCAAGATATCTAATAATTTCTGTAAACTGTACTTCTATGACAAGTTTCTACTATAAAGATGATCATATTTTGTTGTTGCAAAGTCATTATCACTTTATAACTTCCAACTCTGAGCTTATACAAATCATTACCCCTAAGCTTTTCTATATGTGCATAAGGGTTATCTGTAATTGCATCCAGTCTGCTAACAATTTTTTGTGCATTTTTTTTATCAATTTTTGATAGTTGTTTTTCAG
>MNJS01000024.1 GCA_001920395.1 Thaumarchaeota archaeon 13_1_20CM_2_39_20 | reverse complement strand
CTACGTGTTACTGAGCCGTCCGCCTTGCATTGCTGCAATGACTCGCATGGCTTAGTACTAATCCGATAGCAGTCAGGTCCGGCAGGATCAACCGGATTCATTTATCGAAGTACAATTCAAGTACTCAGTCGAACTATGACATATTTTTATTGGGAATTGGTGGATTGCACATTTTCTTCAAATTTCAGATAAGACCGTTAGGTCAAACCTACATTTTGTATGCGTAACTGGAGGCCTGTGAATCATGCTATGGTACAATACCAAGTGTCATCACAAGCGCCGCCTTGCTGTTACGTATGCAAAAACCTTAATCAGATAGAAATAATATAAACCATCCCAAGACCGCCATTTTTGCTGAATTTTGTGCGATCACTAATATTAATCCGGATAACTAGTTTTTGCGTTGACTTTGGCTGTTGACATGTACAAGAAAAAAACTAGGAGATCTTCCAAACTCTTTGATAGATCAAAAAGGTTTCATGTAAATGGAGTAAGTCATAACATCAGATTTTTTGAGCCATATCCGTTTGTTACAAAATCAGCAAAAGGCAAGTATCTTGTCGATGTCGATGGCAACAAGTATACAGATTATTGGATGGGCCATTGGAGTTTGATCCTAGGCCATGCCGTACCGCAAGTATCAGTCCCTGTAAAAAAACAGCTGCAGGCTTGCTGGATGCACGGAACCGTAAACGAGATGACGTTATCATTTTCTGAGATAATTCAAAAAGCAGTTCCGGTAGCAGAGAAGATGCGATATGTCTCAACTGGGACAGAGGCCACGATGTATGCAGTAAGAATAGCGCGTGCCCTTACTGGGAAGAAAACAATAGCAAAGATAGATGGTGGCTGGCATGGCTATACCACAGACTTGTTAAAATCAGTAAACTGGCCATTTGAGGAACCAGAAAGTGCTGGACTGGCAGACGAATCCCATATTGTTTCTTTGCCGTATAATGATCTGGAAAGATCACTTCAGATACTTGATAACACAAAAAATGATCTTGCTGGAATCATAATAGAACCGGTGTTAGGTGGCGGCGGATGCATTCCTGCAACAAAAGAATACTTGAAAGGATTACAAGAGTTTGCCCACAAAAATAACGCGCTATTTTTGCTTGACGAAATCGTAACAGGATTTAGGTTTTCATTTGGTTGCATGTACAAGAAAATGGATCTGGATCCTGACATTGTAACACTAGGAAAAATTGTTGGCGGAGGATTTCCAATTGGGGTAATTTGTGGAAAAGAGGAAATAATGAAAATTGTAGATACCAGTACTCATAAAAAAATAGACAGGTCTTATGTTGGTGGAGGAACTTTTTCAGCAAATCCCATCACGATGACTTCGGGTAGAGCAATGCTTGAGTTTCTCAAGAAAAACTCTGGTCCTGTATATAGAAAGATTGGAAAACTTGGAGAGCAGGCAAGAAAAGGATTGGCAAAAGCCTTTGGCGACAAGGTTGCAGTAACTGGAATGGGTTCTTTGTTTATGCCCCATTTTCTTGCAAATGGCATCACAAAGATAAGAAATGCCTCAGATGCCTCAAGATGTAACACAGATCTCCTTCACAGATATCACTTTGAAATGATGGTAAAAGACGACATATTCTTTCTTCCTGGAAAGCTTGGAGCCATATCATATGCTCACTCCGAGTCCGATGTAAAAGATCTAGTCGAAGCTTCGTGTAGGTTTTCAGAATCTATAAAGTGATCACCAAATTTATTAACTCATTATCTTACAATTTCTTGTCATGTACAAGATAGTGATTCTAGCAGCAGCTCTTGTTCTACTTATTCCCTTAACAGCTTCATCTTTTACGGCCACTTTGGATATCAGAATCCACACAGGTTCTTCAAGTCAACTTGCTGCCATTACCTTCTTTCCACCCTCTATAACCGGGTATGTTGGAGATACGCTTCAGATAGGTAATAGCGATTCTGTTGTGCACCATCTCGTTTCTGGAACTCCCGAGAAAGGTCCTGATGGGAAATTTGATAGCGGTACAATTGCTCCTGGACAATACTTTACGTATACCATAAAGGACGCCGATGTTGGTGTCCTACATTATTATGACCTCAACTATACCTGGATGACAGGAAAGGTCTTTGTCCAAGAATCTAAGACTGGATACAAGGTCATAAGTAATGTTGGTCAAGACGCAGGCGATGGAAAAACGGTGTATCGCGTCGAGTATTCATCTGTAAAAGATATCATTAGTTCTTCAGTAAATACAAAAGACAAGTCTGTTAATTTTGTCCTAGTTGGAAACTCTACCACCAGCAGTGATCTTGTGTTAAGATTACCCAAAGGTCTTATCGGAGGACCACTCATCGGCGTCTGGGTTGACAATCAACAAACAAGAAACTTTACCTCAACTGAAGAAGCGTCTGTATATGTTGTTACCATACCTATCACACCACTCACTGAGAAAGTTGGGATTGTGGGAACAACGGTTGTTCCAGAGTTTGGCCCAGCTGCAGCGATAATTCTTGCAATCTCAATAATTGCAATAGTTACAGTCACAAGACTTAGGCCAATCCAAAGACTGGGACGGCCGCACCATTAATAGGTCTAGAGTCTTCCGACGCCAAAAACAAAATAACTCTTGCAATCTCTGATGGTTTTACCCATTTTGAAAAATCTGCGTTAGGCATTGCTCTCCGGTTTGGTTCTGTATCTATAATGCTTGGAAGAATGCAGTTAACATTGATGCCCCTTGATTTGACTTCTTCTGCTAGGGACTCTACTAGCCTTATAACTCCACTTTTTGATGCAACATATGCTGCATCATTTCCTGCCCCTCTAAGTCCGGGCCTTGCAGCAGTATGGATAACTTTTCCTCCAGACTGACGTACCATCTGTGCAACAACGTGTTTGCTTAAGAGAAAGGCTGTCTTTAGATTTAGGTTCAACATAGTATCCCAGTCTTTTTCATCAATCTCTATTACCGGTTTTCCTGCCATGTAACCTCCAACCACATTTGCCAGGACATCTATTCTTCCGTATTTTGTTACGACCTCTGAAACAAGGGCTTGTACATCTTTTTCGTTTCCAAGATCCTTTTTGATAAATAAGATATTTTTCTTGAGATCCCCAACCTTGGACTCTAGCTCAGGAATACCGCTATCGGCAACATAGGTAGTGGCAAGCAGAGCTCCCGCCCTTAGAAACGCATGACAAATCTCTCTTCCCAGTGCACCGGTGCCGCCTGTTACCAATACTGCTTTGCCAGAAAAATCGTAATCTTTCATGCTTTGAAGATATTCAATCTAATTAAAAAATAATCGTGTCTCTAATCTCAATTTCCGCTCTGGGTCTTGGATTCCACCTGGTCTGCCATCAAGTCAAGTTCCGAGGTGTCTCCAAACTTTTGGTATGTTAGTTTTTCAAGGGTCTTGATGATGTTTTTGGCTGAGCGATATTGAGGTATCTTCGGTTCGTTAAGTTCCGCATATAGACCAATTCCCTGAATACCATTCATCTTTGCAAATCCAAGTATGAGTCCATTAAAACCCGTGATTATGGATGCTTCAGGCGTGGTCTCAATTCCGAGTTTTCGGACTTGGTCTGTTAGTTCCATCGATGTTGTTGTGACAAAGGTCCTTGGGTTTTTCTCAGTTGGTCTTGCAGTGTGAAACCCGCCTAGAGTGTAGATGAATTTGGTAGAGTGTTTCTTTGCAGTATTGATGACATCTTGGCACAAGATGTTTAGTTCCTCAGTTGATGATGGCTGGCCTGACCCACCGCCGAAAACTATCACGCCCTTGGCATACCGATATTGCCACTTTTCCTCCGGCAAGTCGATGTAGCCACCATTATCGATTACATAAGCAGGATAAGATGGAAGGACCTCGCGGAAGATTGTAGTGTCTAGCTTTGTGTTGATAAAATCTATCACGATGCTACCAACATCACCCATATCCTGCATCGCGGCAATCATCAGCGGCTTTTCTATGCTTGGTTCCTTTAATTGAGTAAATTTCACGATGCTCTTTGTATTGTTTATCGAGTCATTATAATTCTTTTATTCAAAGCTTATCTAGTATGGATTTTTTTGATTACGTAAATACAAGTCAATCAGTAAAATGATATTTCACCTAAAGATTCTTTGCTTTTCTGGTTGTTTGAAGATAAATGACTCCAAATGTTGCCCAAGCGCCCAAATTTATGATCATCGCAGGCACAAGCAAATTAAGAGCGCGTATAACTTGATCATTGGTTATTCCATACTGTTCTAGTTGTTGACTCATTGCGGGATTGCCAAGAGATGCCATGCAGGCAAGAAAAGCTCCAATTGTAATTACACTTGTAACAAGTAGAATTGATGCAAATACACGTAGTCCGGGTCTATTCTTTTGGATTTCCGTACTGCTCTGGGATGCTTCTTTCTTTTCTTGAATCTTTTCTCTTGGTGTTTCTAAAATGTCAGTAGGCGCTTCATTCTGCAAATCAAAAGTATGCGATTCTCGTTTGCGATCCATTATGTCATATTGTGACTCTTGGTATCTAGTCTCACCCCGAAATTTTTCTTCAAGCTTATCTAATTTCACCAGTATGTGATGCAGATCTTTTCGCATAGCTACTATGACCTTCACCTGTGGTACTACTGTCTGCTCGCCAGCCTCAGGCTCTTCTTGAATTAGTGGAATTTTGGTTTGGGAAATGCGTCTAAAGTCGTTCTCTTCTATGTTGTCTTCGATCCTTTTAGCTCGCTGTTCTAATCTTCTTGCTACTGGCCTGTCGAGTTTTTTGTGGCGTCTTGCTTCACTTTCAGCGTAATGTACAAGACGCCTTGCAAGATATTTTTTATCGCATTCAAAGAGAGTTCTTCCAGACTTGACCCAATTTAGTATGAACCGTAGCCTAGCGTCACCATATCCCAAGTCAATTTCTCTTTGTATCCTTGCTACCAGATTCTCATCTGATATAGACCATCACTCCCAGATAATCCCCTGTTGCAGCTATAACACCACGCGTTTTCTTGTTTTTTGCGAGTTTAATTTGGGATGTTTTAAATTATTAGATAAATAGATCAAAATATCTCCCAAAAACAGCCTTTTTCCCTCTCGGATTAAAAGCGCTGGTTTTTGGGACAGGGCCATCACGAATGAGAGAGATGCGGGTCTGTCTTTGCGAAGTACAAACAGATCCTAATTACGTGCTCTTTTTACAATCATCTAATGAACGGCAAAGTTTTGGCTATTGGACTGGTTATCTTCATCTCGTCTGTATTTGGCTACATAGACGGTCCAAGTGCGGTAAACCAAATGATGAATACCTTCACGGGGGGAAACTCCAGCAACCTTCGCGGCGCAGGCATAGATGTCTACAGTATGATGGGGATTCCAAGACCTGAAGAATTGGCCAAGATGACGCAGTATTCCTCCCTAGCACTGATGTTAGCAGGATTGGGGGCCATGATCTTTGGCATGATGGGCAAGAAGGGCAAACCAAAAGAGGTCATAGCTGCCGAGCAAGGAAGCAAAGCAAAGCTCGAGCCAGAGATGGAGATAGAAAGGCAGGAAATAACAGTGGATAATGAAACAAAAACGAACAACCGCACTCTTGAGATCCTTCAAGAGAGGCTTGCCAGGGGAGAGATTACGTCAAAGGAATATCTAAATCTAAAAAGGATTCTCGACAAATAATATACCGCTTTTTTGTTCTATCGTGTAGTTTCCATTAGGATATAAGGAGAATTTTTTGAAATCTAAACGTGGCAAAGTACGAGCTTCCGCCGTTACCGTATTCTTACGATGCGCTGGAGCCACACATTGACGAATCTACTATGAAGATACATCACACAAAACATCATCAGGCCTACACAGATGGACTCAATGAAACTCTAATTCGAATAAATGCCTTATCACACAAAAACTACATTATCGGGATCTTATCTGATCTAAATTCGGTTACAGAAATTGCAAGAGATGCAATCAATTTCCATGGAGGCGGATACGAGAATCATAGGATGTTTTGGGAGAGCATGAAACCAAATGGTGGAGGAAAACCTGGAGGAAGGCTAGCAGATGAGATTGGAGTTTACTTTGGAAGTTTCAGCGAGTTCAAGGAAAAATTCTCAAAAGGGACCATTGCAATACAGGGAAGCGGATGGGGCTGGCTCGTGTACAACCAGACCTATTCTAGTTTAGAGTTCACCATAACTCCAAATCAGACCAGCCCTTGGACTCAAAGACTAGTACCCTTATTGGGGCTTGATGTCTGGGAACATGCATATTATCTCAAGTATCAAAACAGGCGAATCGATTATGTGAATGCTTGGTGGAATGTGGTAAATTGGCCCGAAATTGAAGAGAGGTTTCTTAGAGTAGCTTCGTAAAGATGAGGTGATTTTTCAAAAAAATTCTGTATGTGTCAAGGTGTGACACATCTTGGCATATTAGCTAATTTAACGTAAGAGATTTGCATGGATGCCACAAACTATGACATAAGAAAGGCACTCGTATCACTTGCAGTAGAAGAGGTCCTAAGTAATATCAGCGACGTGGTTTTTGAGGAAGTCACAAGAAGACTCTACAAAAATTACAAATGTTACATACCTGATTGTTTTGACAATCCTCAACATCTAAAACAAGTCCTCCAAGAACTTTACGGGTATTCACATAATACTATAATTGAATCCATAACAAACAAACTTAATGAATTTAGCCGTCAAAAAGAAATTTCTTCATTTCTTAAAGTAATTTGTAACTGAAACACGCATACCAGTTTTGGTGGTATAATAACACATAAACTGGCTGCCAATTTTGGAACCCACAAGGGCTCCATTGATAACGCAAACCAGATTTGAGACAAATGTGTAAGATTGCTACACACACAAGAGTCTATTTATTATCTTTCCAAATAAAAAAGCATGGAACCAGAACATGTGACATTAGAATCCATTGATGAAATGTGGAAAGTAATTGAGAGTTTTGGAATCAAGCGAGAAGTTTTCAAATTGAATAATCCTAGTTATCAAGAGATAAAGAGTCTCTATCTATTGATAAAGAAAAATAAGGATCTGCTTGAAGGCCCAGAACCATAATAGGCGATATTTAAGACCAGAGACTAGAGCTGTCACAAAAGGTTTCAATGTTCAACTTTGAATAAATACCAATTGAATATTTTTATAGCATCTGAATGCTGTCTACGATAGATTGGATGCGTATCTGGAAGAAGAATTGTACGATCTGTTAACACACTGTATCCAAGATAGGCATGATTCTCCAGATTATGAAAGCAAAAAACGAAGAGTTGCAGAGATAGGCAAAGAACTCTACTTGGATAGAGGATTAGATGCGATGGAAAACATGTACTTTGTTATACAAAACCGGATAAAAGAAGAAATTCAGAAGGATGCTACACCCTTCCGTTCCTGGTGGAATAATATTGCTGATGGGTGGAAGTACTAGATCATTGAGCTACTGCTGCTAGCGGTTCTTCTTCCTTTACTGGTTCTTCGCGTTCTTTTCTTGCTCTGGCTAGCGCCATTCTGAGATGCTCAATTTCTACATCATCAATCATTTCGCACATGTCCAATCAATACAAAATTCTGATACTTAAGTACTGTGAAGTCATCCTAGTGTTCTTGCCTCTGTTTCTTGCTCCTTTATTGACTTTAGATTTGTGCAGTATTCTTTCCATTCATGTGTAAATAAGATCTCCTTGTCACCGTGGACATAACATCCAAGTAAGAATCTAGTTCCAATTTTTATTGGAAAGTCTACCACGAATTCTTCTTGCGAGTTTATCATTCTAAAGTACGTTGGTCTTATCCCCATTGAATAAAGTTCTATGATGTGGCCAAATGGATTGACGTTGTTAAGCTTATCCTTTACACTTTCAAATGCCATGTATCTTGCCGCATATTTTGCTGCGTCTCTTGCTGTGTCGCGCGCACTTTCTCCTGATATGTAACTGCCACCATACCAACCATAATTATCACGTGCAGAATTACTTGCTTCCTTCCAAGCAATGTCCCATGTTGAATCCCATGTATTGTTCCTACCTTCTTTTAATGCAGTAACTCTTGTCAAGTCCCATAAAGAATCACTTGCATGCTGAACTGTATCGTTTTCTCTTTTCCATGGACGAAGAGCTTTGATGTAGTTTTCAATAATTACATCAACTTTTGGAATCATTGAATTTGTCTCTTCTATAGTTCTTGCAGGAGTAAAATACTTGATTGATCTTAGTTTTGCAACGTTATCTGATATAGGAGGAGTTTCCTTTGATTGAGACATAGTCAGTACTCAATTTACGAGTTTTATATTAATCTGTTTTTTTCATGTCTTCAGAGTCACTTTTCGCACTTGGTTTTCCTTGATTCTTTTGTTCCTTTGGCAGCCACAACCTTGCTATGGCACCCATCATAAAACCTCCTACGACTACTATTGCAACACCACTTACCACAAGAACAAATGTCTTGACAATAGATTTGATAGAGGCCATGTGTAACTAACTGCGTCCTGCTAGATATGGATTGATTAGGGGTCCAGTCTATCATAACTTTACCTTATAGACTCAAGATCGCACTTTTGCTGATTTGAAAATTAAGGAAATTTGTTTAGATAAATTTTCGAAATCTTTTATCGCGTCGAAAATTTTCTCGCTGTTTGTTTTGATTATTTTTTAATATCCTCGGGATTAAAAAAGTTGTATTTTAGAAGAGTTGCTTTAAATTAAGTCGAAATGCCTTGAAAACAATGTCGGAGGATCTCATAAAGCTTGTTCAAGATCTTATTAGTTCTGGAAAGGGAGATAAGATAAGACTCGGACAGATTCTTGAAACATTACAAGGCGGAAATCCACTTGATCTTTCTGACCAACAGTATCTCGAAGGTCTAACTGCAAGCACGTCTCCTGTGGAAAGTATCATTTCGGAGCCAATAGAGAACACAACCGCAGAAACTACCGAAAGCACATCTTCACTTGCTCCAACTACTGACACTGCAGATACCAAGCTAGAGACCAATGTAGAAACAAGAACCAAATTCAAGAGGATTGCCATAGCAGCAATTATTGCTGTTGTAGTGATTATAGCATATGTAGGTCTCGATGTTTATGCAGTCAATGCATTACAATTCAGACCCCATCGTGGTCCTCAAACTGTAATCTCTGATAGCGAGATTGGAATCCAAGCAGATGCATGCAATCCATCTTATTTTCCTGCAAGTTTTAATGCCTATGAAATAACTGCTTTCTACAAATCCGACACTATAGAAAAAGCGTCAATTTCAGGCAGTACTCTCTCGCCAAAATCCTCTGCCATACTAAGTGGAATCTTTAATTTGAATAAAGATGTCTTGACCAAGTTCGGTAAGGAAAATGCCACTTTTGACCCAACTCAGGCTAGAATATCTACCAAAGTAAGTGCCCCAATCTTTGGAGTAATTCCTTATTCTGTGAACAAGGAATATTCAGCACAGGATTTCCAACACATCGTAAGGGATGGCCCGCCAGGTTCCTATAGCTGCCAGTAAAGAACATTAATTTTTTTTGCGTTCCCTTAATCTCTGCATCATTCTCTGCTCTCCTTCTGCAAATCTTCTTTTGTCATCATCTGTCTTAAGAAGGAGATGAGGAACTCCAATGGTTTTTCCATCATTGCCAAGTGCCACTGCCGTCACGTATGCAGTATTTGTTAGGGTTCTTGTGCCGGTCATCAAGTCTTCTGCCTCTACTCTAATCTCTATTTCCATAGATGATCTATGCACATAGGTTAGCCTCGCGTTGAGAATCAAAGCATCACCGACATAGACAGGTTTTAGAAAGTTAACTCTATCAATAGAGGCCGTTACTGTATTTGTTCTTGCGTGTCTTTGAGCCACAAGTCCCGCAATGAGGTCGATTTGTTTTAGGATCTCTCCACCAAAAACATTGCCAGCTGGGTTGGCATCAGATGGAAACATTCTGACTGTCATCTCTGCCTTTGATTCCTCTGGAGTTTTTGCATTTAGAACCATAATGTTGTCATCAAAGCAGAGGTGCATTTATGAGTTGTTTTTTCTACCGTTGTGAAATCTTGTTTTGCCAACTTCCAGTCTTGATATAGAATATACAAAAATCAGTCTTATATTTCGGACATGACAAGCCCAATCAATGAAATATTTTTGGTGGCGGTTTTTGGATTATGGTACCGGAGTTTTTGTTGGAGGGCTAATAGTATTTCTCGTTAACAAATTCCTATGCCAGATGTGTATTGGGTACTGGACTCCAGTCTTATTCTTGGGAATATGGATTGCCTTCATGTTAGTGTGTAATTTTCTATTTCAAAAGGCAAAGCCACGAAACATGTCGAAAGGCACGTAAGAGATCGTTTTCATGCTTTGCTATCTAATATGACCAAGGGTACAAATTCATTTCCAATTGGATAGGTAAAATTCCAGAAAACAAATATACCATCAAATTTTATCCTTATTGAATGAAAAAATTCTTTGAAGACTTTTGCAAAAGCGTCGTTGCCTTAGACCCCAAAATAAGATTTGCTGGAATAGCTGACGTAGACGGTAAGCTCGAGAGCACAGCGGATAGAAAGGGCCTCAAACCATTGTTAAGTCCTGAAGAAAGAGCACAATATGCCATAACGGCGGCTACAAGGCAGTATACCAGATTAAGATGGGAATATTTGCTAGGCAGAATCACCTATGCAAGCTCCCACTATACCAAATTAATAAGAGCTACAATACCTATTGCCGATGAGAACAGCAGGCTATCTCATGTCTTGCTGCTTTCATTTGACGCAGATGCGGATAATTTTCATGAAATCATAACAAAAAAGGTCATTCCTCTTGTGGGAAAGAACATGACGGATTTTATAAGGGAAGCCCAAAAATAATTATTTACCCTCGTTAATTGTTGGTCTGGTAATACCTCTTTGATCAAGATACATCCTCACTCGTGTGTCCGAACAAAACGAAATGTTTTGATCTTTGTTTTGTTCACAGAATTTTGGTATCTGTTGCATCTCTTGATCACAGTCAGAAGTAGGATTTGATATGCATGAGTCTATGTCGCTCTGCATTGAACTAACCGATGCCGGATTTTCTGCAAGATTTGAGAAAGGATTTCCTGTCTGGTCGTTTTGGCTTAGAAGTGGAAAACCGATAAAGTAGAATGTAAAGGTAGATGCCGCTGCAAGAAAAATTCCAGCCATTATTCCTGTCTTTCGATTCATGTATGTCTGCTATTATTCTAAATTATAATTTATGCTGAACTATGTTACTTCGATCTCCATCGAAAGCGCCGGGGATAGTGCATCGGGATTATCTATTCCAGCCCAGACAAAGATCTGAGCAGTATAGGCGCCAGACGACATAGGGATCCAAGACTGAGCAGGACTAAGTGATTGACCCGCGTTAAGTGTGCCGGTAAGCCAGGATAATGAAACCACTACGCCGTCCTTGTTCTGAATCTGAACAATATATGCAAATGGTTGTGCCCTATCTTGGCCATTTGTAACCTCTGCCACAACTTGCATCTGCTTTCCGACCTTGGCCTGCCAGACGCCATTTTGCAGTTTGGCTAAAGTTTTGTCGGAAATCTCAGAGTGCGCTGCAGGCAGCATGCATGGTATCACGATTAATATCATAAGCGCCATGATGGCAAAATTTTTCATCTAAATAATTTTTATTTGTCTCATTTTTTAGGGTTTTGAGTACTTATCTCCACCACTTTGTTCATTGACTTTACGCCAGCCACTATTCTAAGGTTGGAACGCGAAATGCCAAAATGTTTAGCAATTTTTCTAATTATTTCAGAGTTTGCCTTGCCTTTTAGCGGCTTTGCCATCACGCCAATTTCTATCTCCCCGTCTTTTATCTTGATAAAGTCTTTGTAAAACGAGACCGAGACCTTGTAGAACATTGTACGGCTTGGGTACAAGATAAATATTAAACATTAGAGGGTTTCTCTTGGTGTCAGGCAACAGCAATGACCTTGAGAGGTTAAGACTCTTGGATATTGTTTCTCAAAAGGGTATCAAAACATTATCCAGGGAAGAGCTTGAACGTTTACAAAATCTCCTTGAACAAAAAAACTATAGTCATGATGCAAAAGCGCAAAGATCAAAAGCAAAGTTGCTCAAACAGATTGCCATTGCGATTTATGATTATGATATAAAATATGGCAATTCATTTAAAACAAGCTAGCAGGAACTTGAATCAATGTTAGCCCAGGCCATCGATGCAATAGTTCACAATACTTTTTTTATAAAATATGGCTTGATTGGTCTCTTTTTTAACGGAATGTTTTCTTCATTTATTCCCATTCCCACTGAAGTAACAACCTCTGCACTGCTTCTTGGTGGAATAGATCCTGTGCATGTTTTTCTCGTGTTAAACATAGGCTCAATCGTCGGTGGTTTTATCGCGTATTACATCGGTTACAATGCGAAATTGTTAAAGAAGCTACGTAAAGCTCCTGAGAAAAAATACGAACGCAAGAGTGTATCCATGATGAACAGATACGGTTGGGCTGTAGTAATTTTTTTCTCACCTTGGATGCCAATTATTGGAGATGTTGCATCAATTATAGCAGGAACACAGAGATATAACATAAAAAGATACACAATAGCGATGATAGCTGGAAAGACAATAAAGGCAGTTGCCATAGTATTTCTTAGCAGCTGGGTCCTGCCGTCTTTGATTCACATTCTCCCATAGGCTTTGTGAAAATAAAATAGGACCTGACTAGTTTTCAGCCCAGGTTATGATTTGTCAGAAATTGGCTGCTATCATCAAACCTGAGATACTAAAAAAGTCTTAAGGTATATTACTTGTCTTCTTGAATCTGATTCTTGTGAAGGTTGTTTTTCCGGTTAATTATTGTCTGGAATTTGAGCCAGATTTCAAGAAGCTCAAATTTAGGGGAAAGGAAAAGATCGAAATCAAAGCCCTGAGGCCTACAGACAAGATAGTTCTTAACGCTGCAGAACTTGAAATCAAGGAATGTAAAGTATTATGGAATGAAAAGACGATAACTCCTAGAATAAAACTAGACTCAAAGACTGAGGAGCTAATAATTAGGTTACCTCAAAAGATATCAGGCAAAGCATATTTTTTGATCGATTTTGTAGGTTACCTAAATGACAAGCTCGTAGGATTTTACAGAAGCAAGTACGAATACAAGGGAAAGCAGAGATATCTAGCTACTACGCAGTTTGAAGCGGCAGATGCAAGACGTGCTTTTCCTTGCTGGGACGAGCCCAAAGCAAAGGCAAGTTTTGATGTCTCTCTGATTGTAGACAACAATCTTACAGCAATTTCAAACATGCCAGTCATAGCCAAGAAAAAAGTTGGCAATAAGACGAGGTACAGGTTTGCTCGCACGCCTGTAATGTCTACATATCTTCTGTATCTTGGTGCTGGAGACTTCGAGTTCTTGCAAAGCAAGTTAGGAAAAACATCAGTAAGGATTGTTACAACTAGGGGAAAGAAAGATCAGGCAAGACTGTCACTAGAGTTTACAAAGCAATTCCTAGCATATTTCCAAAGTTATTTCAAGATTGCATATCCGCTACCAAAGCTTGACATGATTGCAATTCCGGATTTTGCATCAGGAGCTATGGAAAACTGGGGGGCCATAACTTTCAGGGAGACAGTATTACTTTATGACCCAAAAACATCCTCAACTGAAACAAAACAACACATTGCAGAAGTAATAGCACACGAGCTTGCACACCAATGGTTTGGCAATCTAGTAACTATGAAATGGTGGAACGATCTTTGGCTCAACGAAAGTTTTGCCACCTTTATGGCTACAAAAGCCGTTGACAAAGTATATCCAGAATGGGATTTCTGGGATCAATTTCTCATATCAGAGATGACTGGTGGCCTCAGCCTCGATTCGTTAAAGTCATCACATCCAATAGATGTCAATGTGAAAAGCCCAGCTGATGTTCGTCAAATCTTTGATGAGATAAGCTACAACAAGGGAGGCTGTGTATTAATGATGCTAGAAAATTTCATAGGCGGAGAAAACTTTCGT
The DNA here is from genome assembly GCA_001920395.1 of Thaumarchaeota archaeon 13_1_20CM_2_39_20. Taxonomy (GTDB): domain Archaea; phylum Thermoproteota; class Nitrososphaeria; order Nitrososphaerales; family Nitrosopumilaceae; genus Nitrosotalea. Next base: position 13,406 of record MNJS01000024.1, on the reverse strand, counting down.
AAGGCGCTTCACAACTATCTCAAGAAATACGAGTATGCAAATGCGACTACAGAAGATCTTTGGAATTCACTTGGCACAGTATCCAGGCAGCCTGTCAGACAAATGATGAATACGTGGGTAAGGCAGGCTGGCTATCCAATAATTGAGGCAAAAGTAGATGGTTCCAAGATAAAGCTAGTTCAAAAGAGATTTCTGCTTGAGGGAAATGGTAAATTAAGACCGGGAAATTGGATAATACCCCTCTCTGTAAGGCTAGAAGACAGAGTTGTTACTAAATTAATGAAGGCACCAGTTACCATTCCCAAAACTTCCGAGTGGTTTAAAGTAAATGATGGTCAAAAAGGATTCTATCGCGTAAAGTATGAGGCGAATACGTTAAACTCGCTTGGCAGATTAGTTGAAGAAAAGATAATATCAAATGTTGACCGCTGGAGCATTCACCACGATCTTTACGCATTATGCATTTCAAAAAATATATCATTTAGACAATATCTTGACTTTGTCCGACATTATGAAGAAGAAGATGACTATGTTGTATTGTCCGACATAGTTAGCAGCTTGAACTTTTTCTATGGTCTTATGTCAGAAGAAAAGTTTTGGAATGAGATTAAAGAATTCAATCATTATTTCTTCAGAAAAATATTCGAAAGACTTGGATGGGATCCAGTCAAAGGTGAAAAATCTACCTATGCATTGTTACGAAATACACTGATTAGCTCGCTTGGCAAGCTTGACGACGAAGAAATTATAGAAGAGTCAAGTTCAAGGTTTTCAAGTTTTATCAAGTCTGGCTCGCTAGATCCAGACTTGCGTAGCGCCGTTTATTCTACAATAGCATGGAAAGGAGATTTGAAAATATACAGACAGTTTCTTTGGATGTATCGCAAAGCACAAACTCAAGAAGAGAAGGTAAGGTTCTTGGGGGCGCTTTCCAATTTTCAGGACAGAAAACTACTCTCAAAGACTTTGGATTTCTCGCTATCAAAAGAAGTTAGAACACAGAATCTCTTTGTACCAATATCAAAGATGGTCACAAATCCATACGGCAAGGACCTTACATGGCCGTGGATAAAGAAGAACTGGAGGGAGATTATCTCAAGGTTTGGGGTTGGCAATCCACTACTTAACAGGATAATTGGAAGCATATCAGTTGCTTCAGATATGAAAAAAGCACAGGAAGTGAGGCGTTTCTTTGCAAAGCGTCGCGTGCCAGGCACCCAAATGAAGATTGCGCAGACCTTGGAGAGAATTAGAATAAACGCAAGATTTCTTGAAAATGTTAGAAAGGAATTTGTATAATAAGCATCTAAGTTAAATTCAAAAATGGTCTAGTCTTACTAGAAACGGCTTGTACGGACAAACATTCAAACTGGTTTTTAGATCCAAAAAGTACCTGAGATTAGCTGTATCAATATTTTTTGGACTGTTTGCTTTGTTATTGGTTATTTCCGGATTTGTCTTCTTCGAACCCCATCTGTTGTTATATGTTCCACCTGACAGAACTATAGATTTTTCGTTGATCATAGCAGTTGCCGCATCATCTGGACTTGTGATAACTATGAGCATATTCAGACTAGAAATGAATAAAATTGGCGTTAGAAAGACTAGTTCGAGTTTTATTGGTTCAATAATAGGTGCAGGTGCAGGTGCGTGCAGCTGTGGCTCGGTTGGATTTAGCATTATTTCAATATTTGGTGCTGCTGGAGTTACGGCAACTTCATTTCTAACAAATTATGAAATTCCACTTAGAATTCTTTCTCTTGTAATAATAATAGTTACATATTTTGTTACAACGCGAGGTTTACAAAAAGAGTGCAAAATTCAGAGTAAAAACAACGTAACAAATCTTTAAAATTTTAGAAGATTCAGTATTCGAGTGCAAGATAGTCGACAACGCTTATGGGAATCCGTGAACACTTAAGTTGAAAAGCAATAGATAGTTGTTTCTTGCATGAGTGTGGGAGTTTCTTTGTGGATGGTTTACTTTTAGCAAAACAAAGGTTTTTTGTCACTACAGCCCTGACAGTAAATCCCACGCTAGGAATTTTCTCTGGATTTTGCCTCTGAGAAAGGACATTAGCCAATCAAGTAAGAAAAAATGGTTCAATTTCGAAATTTTGCAACCATTTTTATAATTTGGATGCATGAAATCCAAGATGGTAGAAATAGGCTTAGGTAATGTACTTACAGCAGAATATCTGATACCGATATTTCTCGCAACGATTTTTCTTGCATCCTTGCTTGCAACTAAAATCAAAATTCCTTATACTATGATCCTAGTTGGAATAGGCATTGCCATCTCAGTATCTCACTTGGCTGGTGTAACTTCCCTTAACATTGGCCAATTCAAAGTGGACCCAAAGCTGATTCTGTATTTCATAGTTCCGCCGCTTATCTATGAAGCAATGATGCGGGTAGACCACGAACAGTTCAAGGCCATAAGAATGTCTTCTCTTTTGCTTGCCACAGTAGGAGTCGTTCTTGCTACAATAATTGGGGGACTTTTGCTGTCATATGCCGCAGGTTTACCAATAATAGTTGCGTTTGCCTTTTCCGCATTAATTGCTCCCACCGATGCTGCAATAGTAATCGAAGTTTTCAAAAGAGTAAGGGTTCCAAAAAATTTGTCGACACTTATGGAATCTGAGGCAAGCTTCAATGACGCAACTGGCGTAATCATTTTTTCGTCTATTGTTGCCATAGCAGTTGCACAAGGCTCCACACTTGAATCTCCAAATATTTCAGGACAGATCAACGTTAACATAGTAGAACAGATAGGTAACTTTGCCCTAGTATTTTTTGGTGGCATAGCAGTAGGGCTTGGGTTCTCGGCCGGAGCAAGGATACTTCACAAGTTGATGGACGAACCATTCTCTGAAACAGCCCTATCAGTTGCGGTGTTATTGGGCTCTGTGGTAGTTGCAAATGCCATAGGAGTATCTGGTCTAATCGCTGCTGCTGCCGCAGGATTGTATTTTGGCAATGTTACTATGAAAACAAGGGATTTGATAAGTGAAAAAACAAGAATATACACATCTCATTTTTGGGAGATGATTGCATTTTTTGCAAATTCTGTAGCTTTTCTGTACCTTGGATTAAGCATGGATGTGCAGAGAATAGGACAGAACTTGCCATTGATAGCCATGGCTTTTGCGGTAGTCTTGGCAGCGAGAGCAGCATCCACCTATCCCATACTTGCAGCACTGCACAAGTTCACCAATGAGAAATCACCTATTGCATGGAGGCATGTAGTCACAATAGGAGGTATGAGAGGTGCGCTATCTGTCGCGTTAGTTGCTACACTTCCTGAAAGTGAATTTAAGGAGATACTAAAGACAATAACGTTCGGAGTTGTTCTTTCGTCTCTAATAATTCAATATCCGGCACTATCTAGATACATAAAAAAGGCCTTCCCAGAGACAACCATTTCTCAATAAATTATCAAGCAATATATCGAGATTGATTAAAATCTATACCCAATGAACCTAACCAAAGGAGAGGCTGGCAAGATAATTTCTGAAGGAATGTCATATGCGAAGTTAGGTAAGCACAAGAAGGCCATTTCATTTTTTGATAAAGTATTAAAAGGCGAACAATACAATGCTGATGCCTTATACAGCAAGGGATTATCATTAGCTAAGTTGGGTAAGCACAAGGAAGCAATATCTTGCTTTGAAAAAATTCTTGAAAGAGATCAGGATCACATTTCTGGGTTAAATAATGTTGGAAATTCTTATGCGGAACTGAAACAATTTGAAAAGGCGATCGGTTTCTACGACAAAGCCCTTAATATCGACCCTGAGTATGTAGCAGCTCTATACAACAAAGGGTTAGCCAAGATAAAACTTGAAAAATATGATGAAGCCCTCAGTTCCCTTAATCACGCCCTTGAGATAGAGCCTGAAAATACATCTATGATTTACTACAAAGGACTAGTCCTAGGAAAGCTAAAAAAACATGATGATGCGGTATCATGCCTTGATAAAGTTTTAGAAAAAGAGCCTCAAAATTACGAAGCTTTATTTTACAAAGCCAATGAGCTCTCAGAGCTTGGAAGACATGATGAGGCCATATCTGTATTTGACAAAATTATCAAGGAACACCCAAAGAATGGAACAGTGATTTACGCAAAGGCAAGGAGTATGGCAGACATTGGCAAATATGATGATTCGCTTGTTCTTCTTGCTCAGGCAATATCATATTATGGCAGGACAATAAAAAACTGGGCCATAAAGGATACGTCTTTCAATAAGCTAAAAGAGGATCCTCGGTTTAAGGCAATTGTGAAATAAGATGTCAGAAGATCTTCTAAGGAGTGTCCGAGATTTGATCGCGTCTCGTAAGGGAGATACCAAACGGTTACGGGAGATATTTGAGACTATAAAACGGGGAAACCCTCTTCTTCTGTCAGATTATAGATACATCCAAAGTCTTACTTTGGAGGATTCAGGACAGCAATTAACAGAAAACAAATCTGATGATAGAGCTTCCAAGGAAGACAAACCTAAACCAAGCAAGAGAGACGAATCCCTAAATCTTCTCAGAATTAGACTTGCAGAAGGACAAATAACAATCGATGAGTTCAGGGAATTAAAAGAAGCGCTAACTGAAGACTAAAAGAACAATTTCTTCCTAAATCTTAAATTCAAAAAAGCAAAGATTATCTAAGTGGAAATCGATTGCTATCATCAGTACAATCTCATGTCTATAACAATCAAGCCCGTACTTTACAATCTTGCACTACGTGGTTAATGAGAGAAGCAATCTGTTTATACAGTGATTAAGTTTGTCAAAATTTGCACCCTTACCACCGGCACCTGTGTTGATGACATGTTTTGGTCACTGTGGTATAGGACTTGGGGCAGAAGCATATAGGAGATTATTGCTAGATGTAGGAGCTAACCCACTAAAACCAACACTCAAGGGTGAAAAGGAAGAAGCTCGTGTTCTGAAGCGATATGGTAGCACGATCCTAAGATTTCCAAATTCCTATGGCGGTAGCGAGATTCCATTGATACCAAGAGCTTTGCTGATAGACTTGGACCCAAGAGCTGCCAATCTCATATTACAATCATATCCTGATCTGTTTGCTTTAAGAGACAAACACGTAATTCATGGAGCTGGTGGTGCTGCAAGAAACTGGGCAGAAGGTCGTACAAGATTCATGAAAGAAGTAAGCGCAAAGTTTGACATGCAAAAACAACTGGCGGGTCTTTCACCAGAACCGGTCAGAGGCTTCACGATACCATTTGCGATGGGGGGAGGGACTGGAAGCTCTTTTGCGAGTGCGTTTATGCAGTACATCAAAAAAGATACAAAAGAGCATGCTACTATAGCATCGTTTGGATTATTACCAGAATTTGGATGGGACCCAGTAATCTTAGAGGCCTCTGCAATTAATATTGTTATGAATCTGGAACACCAGATAAAGTACAGCGATTGTTCAATTCTATTTTCAAACAAGACTTTAAGACATCTAGCTCATAAACACGAGAAACGATTAGAAAAAATGCAATCAATAATAGACGATCTCCCAAAGGAACACGAAATAGGCTGGAAAGAGTACAGGGGTATGAATTTGATTGCGGCAAATGCCATTGCCATGTTCATCGCTTCATTTGCAAGAGAGACCGAGTGGGATATGTCAAATTACAGGACGTGGCTTGCAACAAAGAGGCCAAGATTTGCAATACCCTGGGTAATTCCAATTATTCCAGAAGATAGACCTTGGGGAAGTGACTTGATTCCTGGTGGCAAGGCCAACTTGATGGAAGCAATTGTTGAGCACATACACAAACGAGAAGATGCCGTACTATTTGATATCGATGAAAATGATATTAGAGACAAGGGTGGACCCAAGGATTCATGTTGTGCACTAGTCAAAGTCAAAGGAGAATTTGATGTAAAAGAAAGAGAGATTCTAAAGAATATGATAAAAGACAGGTTCCATATCGAGGAATCAAGAATGATATTTGTTAAAATCCCAATCCTAGAGAGCGAACAGGCCAATATCACAATTCTTGTAAATACCAAGGCCATAGGGCCAAAGATCCTAGAGATTGCAAGCGAAGCTGAGGTCGCCTGGGATGCTTACAAGGAAGAATATGGCAAATGGGGGCTTGCAACCGAAGAGTTCAAGCAGAGTCTAATGGACGTAGTACACCAATTCAGCTAGGCATGGCAGACTTTAATTATCTGGAACAAGTTGCTACTCGAATTAAGAGAAATAGACAACAATTGGCAGATGTTGAAGACGAGCTTGCTACAATAAATTTCAGAATTCACGAGATCCCCCTTAAGATTTCTACAGAATCAACTTTTGCAAAAATGATAGGAGAGCAATACAATGACGCTACATCAGAGTTGGAGAATGCAAAGCAAAAGCTTACGGCTGAAAGAGAAAGCCTCACAAGCAAGATAAAGGAAGACATAGCAACTTTCATAACAGAGTTTACATCCCCTGAGCTGGTTATTCCTTTGGAACCAAATCCAAAGATTGCAGATGGCAATACTACTTTCAAATACAAAAATGGCGCAATCTTTAGCAGCATACTTGAGATTCTAAGCGAACTCCTCGGTCTTAGTGCCCCGATTCTGGTAAAAGATGTGATGCTTTCTGCATCTGAAATTGTGATAAAGGTGACAGATGATTATGAGGCTAAACAAAAGTTTCTGAGCAGTATAAACGAAGTACAAAAAACACTTTCGATCAAGAAGAACTACTAGATTCATCATACCAATGCCGCACAATAGAAACTGTTGAAATACTTGCCAATGAAATTTGGATTAGAATCATTTGAGAGTAATAAAAATTAGAAAAATTGAGGAAAACCAGTTTTCAGATAGGAAAAACCACTTACTCCGCTGCTGGTTGTGAAGAACTCTCCACTACTTCAGCAGAAGCAAATCGTTGACCAACTTGAAGAATTTTCACTTTTGCGTTCTGGCCAACCTTTCCGTTCTTAACAAATATCACAAAGCCTTCTACTCTTGCGATACCGTCTCCCTTTCTGCTAATTTCCGTTATGGAAACGTCGTATTCCTTTCCGGTTTCTACTGGTTTTGGCCCATCGTTAAATCGTCTACCGCCACCGAATCGACTGCCACCGTATCCTCTATTACTTCGGCCAAAACCTCCGCTATAACTCATCCTTGCACCTCCTTTCTTGCCTATTTTCTCCCAATACCGTAATAAGAATGGATGTAAAGTGTTTTAGATGATAATGTCGTAATAACGCCCGTAAATAAATGGAAATAATGGGGAGAGGTTTTCGCCAAATAATGCAAGAAACGCCTGCCTATTTCCACGTGGGTCTTAAAATTGCTGGCTACAAGCTTTTCAACAAACGAAGTCCGATTTACGGTTCAGCCGATATCATAAATATCTGCAATTTACACTGCACACACTGCTATTGGTGGCTGAATAGAAAAGTGAACGATGAGCTTACAATCGAACAATGGAAAGACATCATTAAAAGGAAATTCAAGAAAAATCACATATTCATAATTACACTTGTTGGCGGCGAGCCAACTCTTAGGCCTGATGTCATTGAATTATTTGCAAAAGAATATCCAAATAGAATATGTGTTGTATCAAACGGAACTTTTCCGTTAAAGAAAATTCCAGGCGTATACTTTTACTGGATCTCGGTTGATGGTACGGAGCAAGTTCACGACAACATACGAGGGAAAGGATCCTATGAAAAGATTAGAAAAAATATTCTAGATTACATTGAAAAGAATGGAGAAAAAGCATGGAAGGATATCTGGATTTCGATGACTATAAACTCATTAAACTACAAAACAGTCAGGGATGTTGTCGAGGAATGGTATCCTCATGTCAACAAGATAGGGTTTCAGTTTCATACCCCATTTATGAAGGGAGATCCACTCTGGTTCCCATTTGGCCCAGATAGAACAAGTCTAGTAAATGATATGATATCGCTCAAAGACAAGTATGAAGATGACTATATCATAAATCCGAAAAACCAACTTGAGCTTATGAAACGAAGTTGGGGGGGCAATGGAACAACACCCATTGATTGCCCCACATGGTCCATACTCTCAGTTGACCACATGGGTAGAGAAAAGAAGCCTTGCTGCATTGGAAGTGCAGAAAAGGATTCCATGAAGCCAATATGTGAAGAGTGTGGATTAGGTTGTTACTCAGTAATTTTAGCACATGGAATCAGAGGTTGAAGGATTTTTTCAACACAGAAGGGATCTTGCGCGTTACTACGTATAAAATATAACGAGGGAAAACCAGCCCGTCTTTGTGAAGAAAAAGACAAAAAAAATTCTCCTAATTTCAATGGCTGCATTCTTTGCAATAATTATGGTTGCAAGTTCAACAGTTGCACTAATTGGCTTTGGAGGAAATAAAGGAACGAGTGATCAAAGTAAACCAGGTTTAACAATTACTGGAACGCCTGCAGACAATTATCCCGATAACAAGCGAACCACTTTTTGCGAGAGCGCAGGAGCAAAATCAAGCAGGTACATAACAGAATTTAAGATCCCTACTGCTTGCGCCCAACCACTAGGAATCACAACAGACTCGTCTGGGATTGTTTGGTTTACAGAATCCAATACAGGAAATATAGCCAAGTTTGACCCATCAACAAAGAACTTTGAAGAATTCAATAACCCACAGTGGCAGAAAGGAGAGAAATCAATGATGTGGGGAATTAATTTTGCGTCGGATGGAAATCTCTGGTATAGTGATTCGCAGCACGGCCTGATATGGAAATTCAATCCCCAACAGAAAAACTACGCAAATTTTGTCTTCCCAAAAACTGCGGGGCAAGAGGTATTCCCTCAGATGCTTGAAACAGACGGCAACAAGATACTTGTAAATGACTTTACGGGAAGAAAGATAGCTGTTTTTGGCACAGAGCAAACTGGTCCTAGTTTACAGGCCACTGAGATTCCTTCTCCAGGAAACTACAACTTTACAAGTACCATGGCTGTAGATGCCGGTGGCAAGATCTGGTATACAGTTTGGATATACCAGCAAGGTGGCATCCTTGTAAGTTATGACCCAAAGACAGGTAATTCTGCTCAATTTAGTTTGCCTTCCGGAGTTGAGGCGCCTAACGGTATATCGTTTGATTCTAATGGTAAGTTATGGATAACAGATACTGCAAGTAGTTTCTTCCTTAGTTTTGACCCTCAATCAAAGCAATTTTCAAAGTTCGTAACATCCCCTCCACCAGTATTATCCTACGGCAACGCATCAGGTTTGATAAAGACACCAATTTCGCGGCCCTACTGGAACTACTTTGATGATAAAGGAAGACTCTGGTTTAACGAGCAGGTGGCAAATTCGATTGGAGTCTTTGATCCAGTAAAGGAATCACTTGTAGAATATTTAGTGCCTTCAAAGAACCCCAACTGGTCAGATTGCGGAACCTCTCAAGATTGCGGAGTGGCCCAGGTACTAGATTTCACGGTTGATCACGACAAAGTGTGGTTTACAGAATGGGTTGAAGATAATATTGGTCTTTTGGACTCTTCCTCAACTTTACCGCTCGATGTAAATCTATCATCGTCCTCAATTACATTGCACCGTGGCCAAAACGCAACTATATCCTTAACTCTGACTCCAAACGAACAGCTGAGCTCGCCGGTTGATATTCTTACTTCGTACACAGCAGGTCCACACAATATCTCGGTTGCCGCCTCTGATCAGAATATCATTCTGGATAAATCAAAGTCTCTCAGTATTAACATCGGGGCGGATAACTTTGCTCTTTCAGATACCTACAAGGTCCTCGTGGGAGCACGATATCAAGACGTTACAATATCAAAATTTGTTGCTGTAACTATAGAGTAAGAAGTGGTTCATAAATTAGATAGCCTAATAGGAATTTCCATCTATTGTACTAGAACAGAAGGAACCGGTGGAAAAATAAGATCTTCACCTGACTTATTCCACGTTTCAGAAGTACTTCGCGAAAAGACACTTTCTATGATATCCAGTTCAGGAAGCTATGCTGTATACAAATTGAAAAAATCCGGAATTGATACAAATCATGCATTATCCGAGATTTTCAGAAGATATGGACTAAAGCTTAAGGCGCTGGGACTAAAGGATGCAAATGCTACAACAGAGCAATATGTTTGCGATACTAGTACTGGAAGAGGAATTTCGGACATAACTACAAACAGGTACACTCTTGAAAAAATTGGGTTTGTCCCAAAACCAATTACAAAAAAGGACATGATTGGAAACAAGTTCAAAATAAAAATAGAGGACGCCGATTTTGCCAAAATCTCAAACTTCAAAGATCAAGACAAAATTCTCAATTTTTACGGCTACCAGAGATTTGGTAGCAGAAGGCCAGTCTCTCATCTTGTAGGAAAAGCCATATTACAGAAAAATTTTGAGATTGCAATAGAGGTTCTACTCTCCTTTACTTCCGAATATGACTTGCCTGAAAATAACAAGATAAGAGACATGCTCAAGGATAAATCAAATTATCCAAGAGTTCTCAATGAGATTCCACCGCAAATGGATGTTGAAATACTTGCTCTCAAAGAGTTCATAGACCATGGGGATTCATTAAAGGCCCTCCGAGTAATACCTCTTCCTTTGAGGAGACTTTTCGTAGAAGCATTTCAGTCATTTATCTTCAACCGCACTGTGTCCATGGCGTATGATAATAGCAAAGAATTGCTACAACCTCTAGACAGTGATGTCTGTTTCGATAAAGATGACATCCTAGGTAGATATCAAAATGATCCCCAGCAAAGATTGGCAATTCCTCTTGTAGGGTATTCTTATTCAAAAAAGAATAGATTTGATCACGAGATCTCACAAATCCTTGCAGAAGAACACGTTTGCCCAAAGGACTTTTTTGTCAAAGAAATGCAGGAAGTAAGTGTTGAAGGCGGATTCAGACAAGCTGTTATGCAATGCCATAATTTTTCGGTCTACCAATCTTATCTTAGTTTCACACTATCAAGAGGCTCCTACGCAACAATTCTCTTGAGAGAGATTATAAAACCGTCAAACCCTGTGGTCGCTGGCTTGTAGCTATTAAGAATCGAAAGCATGGATTATCAGATAGGGGATTCTCGGACGTGGCATTTTTCAGGCCATAAGGGTGTTGCTTTGAAAGACAATCAAATCTTTGTTGCAGACACATACAATTCTGCGGTAAGAATTATCAATTTAGAAGAGAAAGAGGTCTAGACGCTAATCAGAAAGGAAAGGCCGGGAGGGACATGCAGATTTGATGAGCCAAAATGTGATCCTCTTGGTCTTTATGAACCAAGTAACGTAGAATTTTATGAAGACAGGTTGTATATTTGCGACGCTAATAATCACCTGATAAGAGTATTTGACCTGAAAACTGATAAACTAAATACCCTTGAAATAAGAATTTAGTTTATGCATTTAATCAAAAAAGGCCTGTATAACTATTCCTTGTCTAATTGCGAAGTCTTTGATCTGTGAAAAGTTAACGCTTCCTTTGTGATAATTTTCCCAGATAAAATCTAAAACCTCGATCCTTTCAAAACGCTCTTTTTCATTAGACCCAAGTTTTCTGCCAATAACCTCAGAACAAAGATTCAGAAGATCAGCGAACTCGAACCTGTCAAGTAGTATTTTGATTTGTTCTGCAGTGTCATCTTTTTGTTTCGGTTTGCCAAATAACCTCATGTCGATTCTTATCTTGACCGTCATTTAAGAATTCTAAGTCTTTAGAATCACACATGTGAGATTGCTGGCTTGGAATTCGATACGAATCCTTTCACAAACTGACCCTTAAAAAATGTGATAATTATCAAAAAGCAGCGTCCAAGTTTGAATAATTTTCAAATTACTTGACGTAATGATATTGATCTAATCCGGTCGGCAATTGTCAATACCAAAAATGGGAGACAAACCGTATATTGATCCTGTTCATAAAAAAAGCCGTGAAAGATGAGGAGAGATTGCAGATTAATGTGTTTGATGCGGAACCTGGAGTCGCTTTATATGAACATAGGATAAACCTGCAGAAGATTACAGAGCAGCTCCTGAAGTTTGGGTTGACTCCAAATCAAGCCAAGATATACATCTATTTGGGAAAGTATGGACCAAAATCGGCGCCTGATGTGTTCAAAGCATTACAATTACCAAGAACTGAGACTTATTTCATTCTCAACGTCTTAGAAAGTCGAGGAATCGTCACGGCTGAATGTTCTTCGCCCACTAAATACTTTGCACTTCCGTTGGACCAAACACTATCAACACTGGTAAACACGGAGAAAGAGAAACTCGACACTTTAACACAACAGAAGAAAGACCTGATAAAACTGTGGGACAAAGTTCCGTCATATGTTGTTGAAACAAACGAAACAAAAAGCGAAAAAATGCAAACGATTCAAGGGGGTGAACCCATACTAATAAAGATAAAAGACATGATCAAAAGTGCGAAAGAAGAAGTTCTGATCTTTTGTAGTGAAAAAGATCTCTCTAGATTCTATCATGCTGACATAATCGATATGTTAACTGACTCATTGCTCGATTTTAGAATCATTGTATCGCCGGCACAAAGAATCCCTGCCTTTGTAAAAGGAATAAATGAAAAAATAATTAGACTGATGCCAAACAATAATTCTGAAAACCAGTGCTTTGTGGTCAAAGATCATCATGAAGTGCTCATATTTCTAAGGAATGCTACTCATCCGTCACACAACCTTTTTGCGGTTTGGGCCGACTCGAAATCGTTCGTGGATTCCATGGGTACGTTATTTGAATATTCGTGGGAAAATGCGGAGGTATGTCATTGATGAGATGCTACATGTCCGAAACAACTCTAAATTTTCTTGCGAGGCAAGAATGAGATTTGGTTGAGAATAAGGGTATACCATCAAGCCAGGAACTTGTGGCGATTGCAATAGAAGATGCTCTGAATGAAATGGGTGACCCTACGCTTGAGATAGTGAGCAACAGACTCTTTCAGGAATACCGATGTTCCTTGCTTGACTGTGCAGACCATCCAGATTACCTAGCAAATGTCCTCAAGGAAATATTTGGCTATGCGCATATTGCCATAGTAGAGAAAATCAGGAACAATCTGGGCGAATTTGCATACGAAGAGCCAGTTGAAGAATTTGTAAGGGTATTGTCAAAGTAGAAATTGGAAGCCATTTACAGCAAGAACCAATTAGTTCTGATTATTTCCCTACTTTTTATTGTTCTAGCAGTATTGATAGCAAATTTTCTTGGCAAGGATCAATAGGAAAAAGTTTAAGAATGAAAGTTTGGATAAAACACAAGAGAGGTCCACTTGGAACTGTCAATTTTAGGTTAGGCAGATGTTTAAGAAAAACTCATTCCTACATTCTAAGTCTAGAATAAGGATTTAAGATCGTTCTTAATTTGTATAATATGGAAAAAGCCTATGTCTTAA
>MNJS01000006.1:5040-11859 GCA_001920395.1 Thaumarchaeota archaeon 13_1_20CM_2_39_20 | reverse complement strand
CCTATCTGGGTTGGCAAGTCAAAAGCCATGCTCAGGCCGGTCTGCCCTCTCTCAAGCAGATATTTGAATCTCTGATTTGTTTGGTAAGCTGTCCCAAAGCCAGTGTACTGTCTCATCGTCCAAAGTCTGTCACGATACATTCCTGGATGGATTCCTCTTGTAAAGGGGTGATTTCCAGGCTCTTCGCTTTTGCTCCGAGGCTTTACCGTGGAATCATAGAATCGTTTTACGGGAATATTAGAGTCTGTCTTTATTTTGTCCATAAAATCACTTTATCATCTTTGATATCTTCTCTGCTGCTTCAAATGGGTCAAGCTCTCTTGACTGGACTTTTTTTAGGTATTTAGCAAAAGTGTTACTTGAGTCAAGCATAGTGCTCACTTTGTTTTTAACATTATTTAAAACAATATCTTTTAGTTCAGCTTCAAGTCTTGATTGCTCTTGTGATTTTTTGGTTTTCCTTTTTGCCTCTACTAGTTCTTTTAGTTTCTTGGCAAGCTCTGTAATTCCTTTGTTTGATTTGGCCGAAGTCAACATTATTGTAGGATTTGTGTCAGACATGCCGATGAAATCTCTTACAGAGTCAAAGAGCTGGTTTGCTCCCTGAAGATCACTTTTGTTTATCAAGTAAACGTCGCCAATTTCGCTCAGGCCTGCTTTTATTGTTTGAATGTTGTCACCAGTGTTTGGATTAAAGACTACTACTGTGACATCAACAATCCTTGAGATGTCGACTTCTGTCTGACCTGCTCCGACACTTTCTATTATAATTGGATCAAACCCTGCAAATTCAAGAATCCTGATACTGTTCCTAAGAGAAGATGAGATTGCTCCCGTAGCGCCTCTTGATGCCATGCTTCTGATATATGTGCCCGAATCTGTAGACTCGGTCATTCTTACTCTGTCTCCAAGTATTGCGCCACCTGTAATGTGGCTTGTTGGGTCTATAGCAAGAACTGCAGTCTTGTAACCCAGTTTCTTTAGTTCAAGACTAGTCTTGTTTATCAGAGTGCTCTTGCCAGCGCCTGCAGGACCTGTGATTCCTATTGTAATGGACTTGCCTGAATTCTTGAATATCCTTTTGATTAGAGCCTTTGCTTCCTTTTCATCGTTTTCAATCGCGGAGATTGCCCGTGCAATGGCCCTACGTTTTCCCTGCTTTAGCTCTGATACCAAATCCATATAGAACAGTCACGTGGTGAATCCACAATAAAATCTTCTTGTTCTGATATTTTTCTGTAAGAAAGTATCAGAATTTACCATTAGCGATTATTTTCAAATAAAGGTTTTAAAGACCAAAAATCACTTCATGAGTCATGTCCCAAAAAACCCAAACAAAGAGAATTAGAATTCTTGTAGCCAAATTAGGGTTGGATGGACATGACAGAGGTGCTCTTGTACTTTGTCGTGCTTTCAGAGATGCTGGCATGGAAGTCATTTATTCAGGATTATTTGCAACTCCACAAAGGATTGCCCAGATTGCTGAAGATGAAGATGTTGATGTCGTAGCGTTGAGCCTGCTAAACGGAGCTCACTTGACACTATTTCCACGTGTTGTCAAAGCTCTCAAAGAAAAAGGTATAACTGATGTTCTTGTAATTGGTGGCGGAGTAATACCTGAAGATGACAAGTCAGAACTTGAAAAGGCCGGGGTCCGTGGAAACTTTGGTCCAGGAACTCCACTTCCGTCAATTATTGATTTTATTCAATCTAGTCTAGCGAAAAGTAAGAAAGGCTAGATTTATTCTGTTGAATCAGGCCACATCATCTTTCGCATGTTCTTGCCTACTTTTTCCACATGATGTGCCTCGATCTCTCTCATGTATCTATCAAATGCATTCTTGCCATTTTTCTTGTAATCGCTTATCCATTCTTGATTAAATGTTCCGTCCTGGATCATCTGTAGTGCCTTTTTCATCTTTTCTTTAACATCCTTGTCCATCACCATAGGGCCTCTTGTTAGTCCACCGTATCTTGCGGTTTCACTTACTCTTCTGTACATTCCAGCAATTCCATATCTTTGAATCATGTCAACTATTAGCTTGAGTTCGTGTAGTACCTCAAAGTATGCAATCTCTGGCTGGTACCCTGCTTCTACCAGTGTTTCAAACGCGTTGATAATCATAGATGCAGAACCCCCACAAAGGTCTACTTGCTCTCC
This sequence comes from Thaumarchaeota archaeon 13_1_20CM_2_39_20, assembly GCA_001920395.1. Classification (GTDB taxonomy): domain Archaea; phylum Thermoproteota; class Nitrososphaeria; order Nitrososphaerales; family Nitrosopumilaceae; genus Nitrosotalea. The sequence goes on along the minus strand of MNJS01000006.1, from coordinate 9,698 downwards.
AAACCAATCAGTCTCAACTTCCTCTTTGAAAGTAGTCTCGATTACACCAGCTCGTGTGCTGCCAATTCCTTTTGCAATGGCAAGTGTTCTATCCCATGCCATTTTTGTATAATCCTGATGGACAGCAACAATAGATGGGGTTCCAAATCCTTGTTGGTATGTCTCGCGGACTTTGGAGCCAGGACCCTTTGGTGCCACCATTATCACATCTACATCTTTTGGAGCTTTTATCCATCCCCAGTGGATTGCAGCCGCGTGTGAAAATGATAATGCGTTGCCTGTCTTCAAGTATGGCTCTATCTCTTCCTTGTAGACTTGAGCTTGAACCATATCCGGAATCAAAACATGTATGATGTCGGCTTTCTCACATGCTTTTGAGATGGACATCACTTGATGTCCATCATCTTTTGCCTTTTTCCAGCTAGCGCCTGATTCTTGCAGACCAACTATAACATTTAGACCAGAATCCTTCAGATTATTTGCTTGGGCATTTCCTTGTATTCCATATCCAAGTATTGCTATAGTTTGATTTTTTATAGGATCTAAACTAACATCAGAATCTTTCCAAATCCTTGCCATGCTGGATCCTTAAAATTAATGGAAATAAAAACGTACGAGCTGCCATAACAAAGCCTCCTGTCCTAAGACTTTTCGAACTATATGGAATCTTTTGATGAATAAAGAAAATATGTCAATGAGCTAGAAACCTGGTCGTAATAGTCTAATGATTTGTAAATATTAGAGGATCATTTTCCTGCCGCAATTTACACATTTAACAATAGTCTCTTTTCCTACTAGCCTATCAAATTTCTTAGATCTACAGTGTGGGCATATCGGGCACGCTCGTATCTTTTCCATATCTTAGTCTTATGCGTAATATAATATCAGTTTGTCTTCATTACTTGTACATGTTCAATAGAGTTTATCAGGCAGATTTTTGCACATAAATTATGGACAGAATCACCAAATTTTCATCAAATGACGATGAAGTGAACCTAGAATATCTTTTCAACATAGGTCTGTCCCATGCAAAGCGTGGCAAGCCCCGCGATGCCATATTTTACTTCGATAAAGTCCTTTCAGTGGAACCATACCACGTTAATGCGCTCGTAAACAAAGGCAATGCTTTGGGCAAGCTTGGCAAGTATGAAGCTGCCATTACTATTTATGATTCGGCTTTGAAAATCAAACCAGATCATGCTGTGTGCCTCTTGAACAAGGGCCTTGCCTTTCACTACCTGAAAAAATATGAGGAAGCTATATCATGTTATAATACGATACTATCACAAAATCCAGAAAATGCAAATGCGTTGTATCACAAGGCGTGTGCTAAATCACTCCAAAGAAATATTGACGGAGCACTGGAACTGCTTGAGCAGGCCATAAGAATCGATTCCGAATTTGCCACAAAAGCATCAGGTGATAAGGATTTTGAATCAATTCGAAGTGACATAAGATTTAAGGCCTTGACGGCCTAATCCAATAGGAAAAAATAGTATTACGAAAATTGTCTTATGATGAACGTAGGAATTATCGGAACGGGATTACTTGGAAACGCGGTTGCGTCACGTTTACTCAAAACTGGCCATAATGTAATTGCGTACAACAGGACTGTTGGGAAGACAGAGTCTCTAAAGAAATTGGGAGCAAAAATTGCAGATTCTCCAAAAAAAGTAGCACGCGATTCAGAACTCGTTATTACTATTGTCAAAGATGCGTCAGCTGTGGAATCTGTTTCTTTTGGAGCAGACGGAATCATCCACGGAAAACATGAAAAGCTCATTGTAGCAGACATGAGTACGATAAGCCCGATTTCCTCAAGAAAGATAGCCAAAAAATATTTAGAGCATGGGATTCCTATGATTGATTCGCCCGTTATGGGCGGACCGCTTCTCGCAGAAAAGGGCGAGTTAGTAGTTATGATAGGAGGCAAAAAGGAAACGTACGAGAAATGCAAGCCTCTTTTTGATTCTATTGGGAACAAGTCATTTTATCTCGGAGAAAATGGTTCTGGCCACGCAATGAAATTGGCAATGAACTTGCAAATTTCCATCCTGGCACTAGCCATCTCAGAGGGAATCATTCTAGCCAGAAAATCAGGGCTTGATCCAATGGACTTTTTGAAGATCTTAAACTCAACCTACTTTAAGACTGGGATGAGTCTAATCAAGGGGCCAAGGATGGTTAAGGGTAGTTTCGAGCCAAGCTTCTTCCTTAAGATGATGCAAAAAGATTTGGATGAGATAAATTATACTGCAAAAGAATTCGGTGCGAATTTGCCTTTTGCAAAACTTGCTAACGAGATATACCTGCTAGCAGTTAAGGATGGAATGGGAGACCTAGATTATACTGGGATTCTTGCATACCTAGAAAAAGTCAGTAAATCAGAAAGCTAGATTTCCTCAGGCGGCTTTATTTTTCTAAAATTTGCGAACATTCCTATATCATAAGCAATTTTTAGTATGCCTCCTATTACGAATGGAGTAGAAAGTGACAGTACCTGTATCACGGCTCCGGCAAGCGACGGACTAACTGCCTGAGCTACATTTCTTGATGTGTTGGTTATGCTGGCAGCGGCCACTCGCTCATTTTCATTTACAATAGATACAATGTAAGACTGACGGGTAGGTACATCCATCTGTGACAGACCCATTCTTGCCAAGTACAACAAAATAGCCACTGAAAAGTTTGGTGCAAATGCCAGCAATATCAGCAAGATGTTTGACGGTATGTGCGTGAACACCATTGTGTTTATCAGTCCAATTTTAGATGCAATTTTTGTAGCGACTAAGAATGACAATGCAGTTAAGACACCAGCTACCGAAAAGATATACGACAAAACAGACAAATCTGCCCCGAATTTTGAATAGAACCAAAACGCGACTATACTTTGAATTACAAAGCCACCTGCAAAAGAGTCAACGGCAAATAATGAGGACATTTTTGTAATTATTCCTCGTGTTTTAGGGGAAATGCTCTTTTGCGGCACACGCTGTCCATCTTGGACTTGAATTTCGATTTTCTTAGACAACGCAAGATAAATTCCCGTAACTACAAGCGCCAATACAGCGTAAAAAATGAATAAAGTCTTAATTGCATTAATTTGGGCTAGACCGTAATGCTGCACCAAAAAGTTTGGCAGGCCTGACACTAATACTCCTCCTGCCATTGCAAATGTTCCAACCATATTATAAATCGCAAAAATCGAATTGCGTTTTTTTATATCCTTTACAGTCTGCGGCAGTATGGCTTGTTCCAAAGAAAGAAACGCACCTACTTCAGAGCCTGTGACGTTGATAGTACCAATGAGGGCGGCTATGATTAATGCCACATAGTTATTTGTTAAGAAAAAGATTACAGCCGAAAGGACCATTAAAATCGCATATATTGTTAAGATCTTCTTGCGTCCTATCTTGTCTGCATAGGCACTGGAAATCAGATTGAAAATTACACTATTTACTAATGTAGCGGTTAGGACTACACCAATTAGAACTTCGTTGAACCCAATTAATTTCAGATAAATTGCAAGTATTATACTAAGAAAACCATAAGAGAAAGTTCGAACTATTCGGGCACAAAGTAAGAGCTTACCGTCTCTTGATATCCAATCTAGAGTCATTACTTTCCAAGTCTTGATTTGTATGTCTCAATGTCAACCATTTCGACTTTTTTGAAAAGAGGCGAAGCCTCACCTATCTTATGACCAGCTTTGATTGCAATTTCAGAAATTGAGGACCAATGTTGTGCCGAAACGTTTCCATTCATGTTGAGTTGTGACCAGATTCTCTGCGACGACTCTGGCAGAAATGGAAAAAGAGCTATTGCCATACTACGAACTGCGTTAACAGAGAGGAATATACAGTTCTCATTATCGTTCCCACTTTTCCATGGTTCCTTTTTCTGGAAATATTGATTAAAGTTAGCAGAAAATTCTAAAATCTTTTTCAAAGCTTTGTCAAGACTGTTTTCTTCCATGAGAGGAGTAAGTTCACGGGTTAATTGCGTTATCTTGTCTTGAGCATCCTTATCGGCTGAATCCAAATTACTTGAACTGGGAACAGTTCCCAGGAGGATCTTATGTGTGAAGCCAAGTGCACGATTTACAAAATTTCCTATATTCCCGATAAGCTCAGAATTTATTCTTGCAGCAAATTCATCCCAATCAAAATTTAGGTCATCTTGACTATAAGGGGTTATCAACGTCAAGTAAAATCGTAGATAATCAGCCGGGTATAGAACGAGAAAATCCTTTAGCCCAATGTACCAATTGCGGCTTTTTGAAATCTTTTTTGATTGTAACATCAAATGCCCTCTAGTTGGAATGTAATCTGGTAGTTTGTATTCTTTTTTTATTCCAATTCGCATCGCAGGCAAAAACAAGTAGTGATGATAAACTATGTCCTTACCAATAAAGTGATAAATATCTGCATCATTCCAGAACTGCTTGCCATCCAATCCCTTCTCATTTAGAAATTTAATACTAGAAGAGATGTACGCGAGGTGATTGTCAAACCAACCGTAAAAAACCTTGCCTTTTGCCTCTTCTAATGGTATTGGCACACCCCAACTTATGTCCCTAGTAATGTCCCAATCTACTAATCCATCTTTTATCCAATTTTGAACATATTTCTTTACGTCTTTCTGAAGGTAAGAGTCTA
>MNJS01000006.1:0-5020 GCA_001920395.1 Thaumarchaeota archaeon 13_1_20CM_2_39_20 | reverse complement strand
TGTGGGCTCCTCGATTTCCTGAGGGACCCTTCCGCACTTTTCGCATAGATCTGAATATTGCTCCTCGGCCTTGCAATAGGGGCACCTGCCAATGACATATCTGTCCGGTAAGAATTTCTTGTCAATTTTACAATAGAACTGGATTATTTCCTTCTCATAGATGTGACCGTTTTCCATTAATTTTCTAAACACATCTTGTACGAAAGTAATATTCTCAGGGGAACTGGTCCTATAAAAGAAATCAAATCCTATTCCAAAGGCAGTAAAGTCTTCATAATCTCTTTTGTTCCAGAATTTCACATATTCTTCTGGTGTCTTTTTCTCTCTTTCTGCTTGAATTAGAATTGGGGTACCGTAATCATCTGATGCACAAATATAGTAGGCTTCAACGCCATTTAGTTTCAGAAATCGTGTTGTAATGTCAGCAGGAAGATATGTTGAAGCTACATGTCCTAAATGTATCTCACCGTTAGCATATGGTAACGCACTTGTAATGATTGCCTTCTTCATTATCTGAGTAAAGTTCGAGTGTGATTTAAGCTATGCCCAAGTTTGCGCGTATTTTATCTGCGCCGCAGTAGGTTTGTCAATCCGTACATCCACCGCATTTAGTGCGTCGATTGCAATCTGTTTGTCTATCTCTTGTGGCACCGTGATTACTCGCTTTCCTATTTTTTTATGATTCTTTGCTAGATAAATCATCGACAACAATTGATTTGAAAATGATTGTGCCATCACTTCAGGCGGATGCCCTTCAGCTGCAACAAGATTTGCTATTCTGCCTTTACCAATCAAATATACGCGCTTTCCATTTTTGAGAAGACACTCATCTAGATTTGGACGAACTTCCCTTACTGATTTTGATTCGTTTAACAAGAATTTGGCATCCACTTCGACATCAAAGTGTCCCACATTGCCCAAAACAGCACCATCCTTCATCTTAAGAATGTGTTCTTTCCTGATAACACCTGTCTGACCAGTAGCTGTAACAAAGATATCTCCTATCTTTGCGGCCTCGTTCATGGGCAATACCTCATAACCATCCATGTGAGCCTCAAGTGCTTTTATTGGGTCTATCTCAGTAACATAGACTTTGGCACCAAGCCCATCGCATCTAGCCGTTACACCTCTTCCAACCCATCCGTATCCGGCTACTACAACACGCTTTCCAGCAAATATCAGATTCATTGATCTAAGGTATCCATCAATAGTACTCTGCCCTGTCCCATATCGATTGTCAAACATGTGCTTTGTGTAAGCATTATTAACAGATATAACAGGATACTTCAGTTTTCTTTGTTTTTCAAGAGCCTTTAGTCTTATTACGCCAGTAGTGGTTTCTTCTGTGCCTCCAAGGATCTTAAGAGAGGAAAATTTTGAATTACCGTGAACTTTGCTATGACTATCGGACCCATCGTCTGTAAGAATCTGCGGTTTGTGGCTAAGCATTTGTTCTATACTCCAATCATATTCCTCTGGTGTCTGTCCTTGCCACGCATAAATATTGACTCCATTTTCTGCCAAGAATGCTGCAATATCATCTTGAGTCGAAAGTGGATTGGCTGCACAGGCACTTACATCAGCACCAAGCTGCTTTGCTCCCATTATCAAAACCGAGGTTTCTTTTGTAATGTGTAAGCATATTCCTATTCTTAGTCCTCGAAGTGGTTGTGATTTCTTCAGTCTTTTTACAGTATTAGTGAGAATTTTCATGTGGTCTCTTGCCCACTCATATGACATCTTTCCCTTATCTGCCAGGCTTGGATCTTTTATCTGACTCACAGCGCATGTCAAATAAAGGGGTATAAAATAGTATCAGAAATAATAATCTAAATATTAGATGACAGTTTGCTTTAGAAAATATGCCATCAAAAAAAGTAGCAGAAAAGGATGAGATACTGCCAGGAAAGGGCAAGGAATTTCTGGTTGATGGAAAAAGAATAGCAATATTCAATCAAGACGGTTTTCACGCCATCGATTCAGTTTGTGTGCACCAAGATGGCTCCATTGCGCCAGGAAAACTCGAAGGGAATGTAGTAGAGTGTCCGCTGCATTTTTGGCATTACAACATCAAGACTGGAGAACTCTTGGATTATATTAAAGGAGTTAAACTTCAGACCTACAAGGTTGAGGTAAAAAAGGATGGCATCTACCTAGACGTGTGATAAGTTTAATTCTTTAGCATCATTTTAACAGACGTTGAATCGTCAAATAATTGCTGATCTCGTAGAAAAAGATTACAATTCCATACAAAATAAGATTGGAGATTTCCTAAAAGATGAGATTGCTGAGAGAAAATGTCAAGGCGTTGTTTTTGGACTGAGTGGTGGGATAGATTCTGCAGTAATAGCATTTCTTTGTACAAAATTTGTCAAAGAAAAATCACTTGCCATAATAATGCCGAGTTCAAAAATCACGCCAAAAGTAGATACTGAAGACGCAATTAAGATCGTTGACACTCTTGGTTTGGAATACAAGCTAATCGATATAGGATTCATTCACAAGGAATATTCGAAATACTTGGAGCCAAATCCATTAGCGTTTGGAAATCTTGGAGCAAGGATACGGACTAACATATTATACTATTATGCAAATGCCAGAAACTATCTCGTCCTTGGGTCTAGCGACAAAAGTGAATTTTTGATGGGGTATTTCACAAAGTTTGGCGATGGTGCAGCGGACTTGCTTCCCATAGTCTCACTTTACAAGACACAGGCTCGTGAACTTGCAAGGTTTCTCAAGGTGCCACCCAACATAATTACTAAACCAAGCGGTCCACACTTATGGGAAGGCCACACTGCAGAAACTGAGTTAGGTCTAGGTTATGACGAGATTGATGCCATACTTCATTGTATAATTGACAAGAATTTTTCCGTAGAAGAGACTGCAAAGACTACAGAAATACCGATTTCATATGTAGACAAAATTTACCAAATGTACAAAAGAAGCGATCATAAGAGAATAACGCCAAAGGCCTGCATCCTATAAGAAGTGGTAGGTTTTGAAAATTTTTGATACGTTGTCAGCTGCGGAAAAGGAATTAGATACTTCTAACATTGTTAGAATCTATCTTTGTGGAGTGACCGTATACGACGAAAGTCACATTGGCCACGCAAGAACAATAATAGTTTTCGACACCCTATGTCGATTTCTCGAATCACATGGCCTCAAGGTAAGGTTCATTCAGAATTTCACTGATGTCGATGACAAGATAATAAACCGGGCAAAAGATGAAAATGTTTCTGCAGATACGATAAGTGCAAAATACATAGCCAGTTATTTCGATGCATTTGACAAGCTCAATGTGAAACGGGCGAATTCTTATCCAAAGGCAACTGAGCACATCAGTGATATGATAAACTTGATCAAAGGTTTGATTGACAAAGGCTTTGCATATGTATCGAAAAATGGCGTATACTTTTCTGTATCAAAATTTAAAGAATATGGAAAGCTTTCAAAAAAAAAAATTGATGAATTGGTCGCGGGAGCAAGGGTAGAAGTTGATGAGGCCAAAAGAGATCCACTAGATTTTGCATTATGGAAATTTGATAATGATGAGCCAAGATGGGAAAGTCCATGGGGTTTTGGGAGACCTGGGTGGCATATCGAATGCTCAGCCATGAGCCTAAAGTATCTTGATTCTGACTTTGAGATTCATGGAGGAGGAAGGGACCTCATATTTCCACATCATGAAAATGAAATAGCACAATCAGAGTGTTATTCTGGTAAAAATTTTGCCAAAATATGGATGCACGTTGGAATGGTTACAATAAACGGCGAGAAGATGTCAAAATCTCTTGGAAATACAAAATCTGTTGATTTTGTTCTAAGGAGATGGGGTCCTAACATAGCCAGATTATTTTGCCTTTATGGTCATTATTCAAAGCCGATAGACTATTCAGAAGAGATGTTAAGGGAAACAATAACAAAGTGGCGTCAAGTAGAAAATTGTTATTATGAATTGAGGTTGACTGAAGATGATCAAGACATATCCCAGAGCATGCCAGATATTGAAAAGATATTAGAAGAAACCAAAGAACAGTTCAAATCTTCATTAGATTCTGATTTTAACACTCCTGAAGCAATTATGGCATTTTTCAAGCTCGTAAAAGCCACGAACCAACTTGCGGCATCAGAACGATTAACACGCGCTATTGCTACTGCTGTTTTGCCCAGCTTTAATCAGATGTTAGAAATACTTGGCCTTAAGATACCTGAAGTAACTGAGGCAGAAAAGAGAGATATTAACGAACTCATAAAGAAGCGCAATCTACTACGCAGTGAAAAAAAGTTTCAGGAAGCAGATTTGATAAGAAAGCAGATATCCGAAATGGGAATTGTGCTAATAGATCATAAGAGCAAGACGCTTTGGATGAAACAGGAAAAAATTGGCATTGATGACTAGGATTTTTTTGTCTTTGCACTTACTAATGAAACAATATCTCTATCACGAAGCTGGTAATTCACCGGTAGTCGCACAGCATATCTAACATCTTTTGCATAAAGCAGGCCTTTTGTGAGATCAGAGTGAATTTCTTTCGCCAAATCTTCGATTGTAGAACCATCCTTCATCAAGATGAGGTCTGGCAGAACCCTGCCCTTTTTGTCTGCGAGTTTTTCTGGAATTGCCACAGGATATATGGAATTCATCTTTAATAACTTGAAGACAGTGACGTTAATAGCAAACTGAACTCCTGTTCTCATATATTCTCCCAAGATTCCTTTTGTGATAAAATCAAGTGCCTCAACTTGCTTCTTGCTTAACTTTTCCTTATTTAGTATCTCAAATTGCTCCGAACCAGGGACATATTTTATGAGCCCCTTGCCCTCTGCACGTCTGAGTGAAAGTTCACTATCAGCGCTGGCTGGAATGATTATTGTATCTACATATTTTTCACGTAATCTATCGAAGTTCTTGTCTGCCCCAGGTAGATCGATTTTATTTGCTACTATCAGTGTTGGTTTTGATATCTTTCGAAGATGGGCTGCAAATTTTTTGCTATCTTGCATATCAAAGTTA
>MNJS01000025.1 GCA_001920395.1 Thaumarchaeota archaeon 13_1_20CM_2_39_20 | reverse complement strand
TAGCTTTCCTGGTGCAATTCCTCCGCAGTCTTTACTCATTCCATAGTATTCAAAGCAATTTTTTGATGCTATGGCTATCGCATCAATAACATCCATGCCCAACATAATGGACTTTCTAACGCAGTGATCGATTATACCAAATTCTGCAATGTCTTTTGGTGTTACTCCGTCTGTACAAAACATCAATCTGTCGATGTTGGTCTTGTGTTCCAGTATATTTGGTATAATCTTATCAAGATCTCTTCGGATAGAACCTTCCCTCATCATAATCCACATGCCTAGTCTGAGTCTCTCGATCACTTGGTCATAGTTTATTGGTTCATGACATGAAAAAATCCCAGAAGTTATGTATGCGTTCAACTTTTTGTCGCTTGCACCTGCAGTATGTCCATTTATGATACCATTATTTTGTAACATCATAGTTATGCTCTGAATTGTTCTAGGATCTCTTGTTGTAACTTTAGTCCAAGAAAATACCTCTCCCAAGCCCACTACACTGTCCAAGTCAAAGGCTTTCTTTTGTTCATCTTTGTTGATAGTCCTTGAATGACTGAATTTTCTGTCCACGGGAAGGCCGCCAGGAATTACGTGGAAAACCCTGATTGGCAAGTTCTCAGTCATCTTAACAAATTCTCTAAAGCCCCTGTAACCGCAGACACTTACGATATCTATCGGATCTGAAAATAAGGTGGTAGTGCCACAAAGAAGAGCTTTCTTTGCAAGTTCCGATGGAAGAATGTACTGATCGATGTGTATGTGGGGATCAGCAAAGCCTGGCGTGAGATACCTTTCTTCCAAATCAATTACTACAGTCTTCTCCCCTATCGTATGAGACGCGTCCTGTCCAACATAGGCGATCCTGTCGTTTACTATAGCAACATGAGTATGTGGAATAATCTCTCTTGAGTAGACGTTGACTAGCTTGCAATTCTTCAAAACAATGTCTGCCTTACTCTCGCCCATAGCTACCAAGTTGAGTGAGTAGATCATGGAGGCAAGCGGATTGGCCTTCACAGAGAATGTGTTGTTATCTATACTATTAAAGCGATGTTTAAATTACCTTCAGGTCCGGTCCTTTTTTATGAACATGCCAAAGGAGATTAGAAGGTACTGTCCTAAATGTAAAAAACATACAATGCAGAAGGTCTCCTTATACAAGGCAGGAAAGAGAAGAGGCTCTGCTATCGGCGAGAGAAGGCACGCTGAAGATAAGAAGGGATATGGCGGTCAGAAATTCCCCAAGCTGGCAAAACCGGCCAAGACAACTAAGAAGATGACTCCCATTTTGATGTGTCCTGAATGCAAGAAAAAATTTAATGTAGCTGGAATACGACTACGAAAACTAGAGTTGGTTGCGTAATGAAAAAGGCTCAAGTTCTAATTCCAAAACCTAGTAGCAAGTTCCAAAGAGTTCAGTGCAAGGAATGTGGAGAGGAGAGTGTTGTGTATTCCCATGTTTCAACCATTGTTGCATGCAAAGCTTGCGGTAACACGTTAGCAGAACCTACTGGTTCTATTGCCAAAATAAATGGAAAAGTCTTAGGAAGCGCAGAGTAAATCATAGTCTTTCTTGGTATTCAAGTTAATTGCCACTCGTTTATCATCAAGCACGACATAAGATTCTTGAACTTGTTGCATTCCCAATATCTTATTCGGATTGACAATTGAGATTCCAGAATAAGCGCATTCCTCATTATTACATCTAATTGAATATTCTGCGTCAATACCAAGACAATCAAGAAATTTTTTTCTCACTAGCACACTAGTCCAGAGTTCTTTGTCGTTTGCGGACTCGATAACCTTTCTAACTATTTTGTCATCCAAAAGTGCCATGTCTCCGGAGACAACAAAAACTATTTCATCAAAGGTGAGCAAAGCATTACTGAGATCGCTGACATACCCTTTTCCCTCAGCTTCTATGGTACTAACTCCTAGTGTTTTGACGAACTGATGGGTTTTTGGCGCATTTGGACTTGTTACACATACTATTTTAGAAAACATGCCAGAGTCTTGAAGTGCAGATATAACATGCTGTATTACTGGTTTTTGGTATTTGATCAAGAGTTTTTCTTCTGGTGAATCCATCCTTGCACCCTTACCGCCACACATTACTAGTCCTATCATACTGATACAAATATCAAAAGCGATGCAAGTCTCACGAGTTCATTGCTTGCTCCAAATACGTCTCCAGAGATTCCACCGAAGCTTCGGTTTGCAACTTGAAGCAATAGAAATGACAATCCTATACAGACAGCTGTTACGTATAGCCCTGTCATTCCTCCTAACAAGATGGTTGGCACAACGGCAAGTCCTGCAGCTAGAGCTAGTTTTCTGTAGTCTTTCATTGATTGGGTGAATGGTGAGCTGAGACCTTGCCAAGCTGAGATACCACGGTTAGCTTGAAGAACCATAGCAAATTTTGCCATAAGTTCACTTAGCAAAATTGCTTGAAAGAGTGCAAACCCCTTCATCATTGATAGTGTCATTATCATTCCAGCAATGTACAACACCACAGTTACAACACCTGCAGAACCAACTGCGGGATCCCTCATGGCTTGTAACTTTTTTTCTTTGGTTCCCTTAACCATGATTCCATCCGCGAAGTCACACAGGGCATCGGTATGATGGACTCCAGTAATAATTACAAGTGCTCCCGTTAATAGTAGACCTACTATAAGAGGCTGAGCAAAAAAAGAAAGCCCGTAACCTGCTCCGCCAATGATAAGTCCGATTATAGCTCCAGCTATTGGGAACAGATACATGTTCTTTGCAACAGTTTCAAGCTGGCTATTTTTTGACGGAATAATAGTCAAAAATGAGACTACTGATGTGATTTCCTTAAACAAAAGACCACCATCTCAGATAGGATAAGACTATAATCATTGGAATTGTAAATAACAGAACAAACAAAATAGTGGTAAGTTTCAGTATCGAGATTGCAGATCTGAAATGCGCCTCAGTTATCTCGGAGCTGCCATCACCTAAGACGTAATGATCCAATTTCTCGAATCTTATATCAAGAGCTCCTGCCATTGTAGCCATTGTGAATCCCGCATTCGGACTCTCTGTCTTAGGACCATCTCTTCTCATAACTTCAAGTGAATGACGCCAATTTCCTCTTATAATTATGCTTGCAAGTATCATCACGAAGCTAGTTAGCCTCGAAGGAAGATAATTCAATACCTTGTCGCAATTGGCACCAAACCAGCCCAAGTTCCTAAACAAATCTGTCTTGTAACCTATCATAGAATCTATGGTGTTTACTGTTCTGTGGATAAATGCACCCACAAGGCCAAAAATTGCAAAATAAAAAAGAGGTCCTGTGACTCCATCTACAATATTTTCACTAATGCTTTCTAGAGTTGCTGAAATGATATGTTGCCTGTCTAGGTTCTTAGTGTTTCGCTTTACTATCATTGACAGCTTGGCTCTAGCATCATCCAGATCATTCTTTGAGAGCGCTTCCATAATCTTTGATGCGTGTTGTTCCATCCCTTTTATTGCAATCGCAGTTTTCAACAATAGACCTATCACAGTTACAGTTAACGCCCAGACAAGAATCTTCGAGATTCCGTTTAATTCTAGATTATTAAGATATTGTAGTACAAAGGATAGGGACAATATTAGAATAGAAATCAAAACTAGAACACAAATGACAGTCATAACCCCACCCAATTTTTCTAATGGTTGACTGTTAAATCTCGCAAGAAGAACTATTTTGCTTACGAGTTTTCCTGCCCAGACTGTGGGATGATACTTGTTCTTTGGATCTCCAAATGCAAAGTCAATTGAGAGAGCTAAAACTATTGCAAGGATTGGTATTAGAATCATTTCAACAATACACCTAGAGCTTTCATGTCTAGATTTTTTCTAACCTTACGACTTAAATTCGCTATTTCCACATCCAAAGACTGCATATATTTTTTTGTCCAAGAGACGTGTTTTAGTTTGGCATCAAGGGAATCTTCGTCTGGAATATCAAATTTTAGAAGGGGTATTACACCAAGTACCGGTTTCATGGTTTTCTTTCTTAATAGGGAGAAGCTTGTACGCAGTATTTCGATATCACCGCGAAATTTGTTTATTACAAAACCTTTGATTAGTCTTTGATATTTCTTTTCAAGTAGTGCCATAGTTCCAATTATGCTAGCGAAACTGCCTCCTTTGTCAATATCTGTAACTAGAATTACCGGTGCTGAGCAATACTCAGCCATTCTCATGTTTGCAATATCATATCTTGCCAAGTTTATCTCTGCTGGCGAGCCAGCTCCCTCAAGTATCACGATATCATATTTCCTACGTAAAACATCCAGAGATTCTTTTGATGTCGAGAGACCCGTCGTAAGGGCAAATTTCTTGTAGTATTCGCTGGCATGCATCTTTTTGTAGAATTTACCGTTAACAAAGACCTCACTTCTGTAATTTCCTATCGGCTTGAGCAAGATAGGATTCATCTTTGGGTCGATGTTAGCCCTTGCTGCAATTGCCTGAATTGCCTGTGCTCTTGCAATTTCAAAATCGTTTCCAATGTATGAATATGACGACATATTTTGCGATTTGAATGGGGCCACTCTATAGCCTTTGTCTGAAAAAATTCTACAGAGAGCAGTGACAAGTGTAGTCTTGCCTGCTCCTGAAGACGTTCCTTGTATCATTAGTGTAGGTGCTGTCATATTCTTTTCAATGCCTCCAGTAGTCTAAGATTTTCTTTGTGGGTTCGAATCGCGACTCTTATGAAGTTATTATTCAACCCTCTAAATGTACTGCAATCTCTGACCAGAATATTTCTCTTGATCAACTTTTTTTGCAATTGTTTTGAGTTCATTTTTGTTCTTATCAAGATAAAATTTGTGTCAGAATCGTAGCAGGTAAAGCCATTGATCCTTGATATAGAATCTTTCAAAAATTTTCCTTCTCTTGCTATTACTTTTCTAGTCGTTCTAAGGTGTGAAGCGTCAGAAAGAGCCTTGATGGCCATTTGTTGTGCAATTCCATTTACATTCCACGGAATCTTTATTTTCTCCAGAATCTCGATCATTTTTCTACTCCCAAGAGCATATCCTACTCTCAGACCGGCTAAACCAAATGACTTTGTGAGGGACCTGAGAATGAAGAGGTTATCAAACTCTTTAAGATAAGAGACAAGACTTTCATTACTGCTTGGAACAAGTTCTATAAAGCATTCGTCAAGAAAAACTATTATGGATTTACTATGAGCTGATTCCAGAATCTTCAGTAGATTTTTTTTCTTTGTAAGAACACCTGTAGGATTATTTGGATTACAAATAAAGAGAAAGTTGTTTTTTGAGATTTCTTCCTGTAATTCCTGCATGCTTTTGTTAATATTCATTGTTTTGAGAAAGTGAACTGAAGCGCCATGCAATCTTGCGGCTGATTCATATTCACCAAAAGTAGGAACAGGAATCAGTGCTTTACGTCCCTTCAGAAAAGCCCTACAGAAGTTATAGATTATTTCTGTTGCACCATTTCCAACTACAATTTGGTTTGTTGGAACGCCTGTATATTTTTGCAAGTAAGTTCTCAACTCCTTTGAGTCAGAGTCAGGATAGACCGAAAGAATTTTTAGATTTTTTTGCAGATTATTCTTTATTGAGCCAGGGTAACCAAGAGGGTTAACGTTTGAGCTAAAGTCAATTACGCTTGGATCATACTCAAGGCCTGCGGAATGAATTCCTCCATGAATGATGACCTTATGATTTGTTATAGTTTTTTCTATCCTGAGTTTCACATTTTCCAGATATCACGATGGTATTTAGTTGTGTTTTGGTTCCTTCTAAAGGAATATTAATTGTGCAAGCAACATTTTTCATATGAAACGTGCAGCTATCATTGGAGTTACTGGCGCAGTAGGACAACAATTCGTGGTCGCCTTGAACAAACATCCTTGGTTTGAGGTAAAACAAATAGCTGCGTCAGAGCGTTCCGCAAAGAAAAAGTTTGTAGATGCCATCAGGGACCCAAACTCCGGGATCTTGAAATGGCATCTCAGAGAACCGATACCTGAGTATGCAAGGGATATGATAGTGGAATCTGTTGATGATATCAAAACTGAAAACCTCGACTTGATTTTCAGCTCAGTGGAAAGTGAAGCAGCCAGAGAAATAGAGACAAGATTTGCAAAGGAAGTACCAGTTATCAGTACATCTTCAGCTTATAGATATGATGAGGACGTGCCCATTTTGATCCCAGGTATAAATGATGATCATGTGGTATTGCTTGATACGCAAAGAAAAAACCGCACTTGGAAAGGATTCATCGCACCCTTACCAAATTGTACTACCACCGGACTTGCTATCACTATGAAACCTCTTCTAGACAAGTTTGGTGCTCAAAAGATTATCATGACGTCTATGCAATCAATGTCTGGAGCAGGAAGATCACCGGGTGTTTCAGCATTAGATATTACTGACAACATAATTCCATACATACCAAAGGAAGAAGAGAAGGTAAGGATAGAAACTGGGAAAATACTAGGAAAGTTAGTTGATGGAAAAATTGATCCAGCAAAGCTCAAAGTTAGTTGCACATGTACTAGAGTTCCAGTAATCGATGGCCATACAGAGACTGTTTTTGTTGAAACTGCAGTGCATACCGATCCAGAGAGTGTGAAGAAAGCCATGCAGGAATTCTCAAACAAAGTGAGTGTTACCGGTTTGCCATCAGCACCAAAAGAATATCTTTTGGTTCACGACGATCCGACAAGACCACAACCTAGACTAGATAGAGAGATCAATGATGGAATGACTACTGTAGTAGGGAGAATCAGAGAGGACACTGTATTTGACAATGGCATAAAATATGTGTTATTCTCACATAATGAGAAGATGGGTTCCGCAAAAGGAGCAGTTCTTCTGGCTGAAATGCTATACAAAAAAGGTTACATTTAGTCCAACTGGAAAAAAATGGAAAAATTATAATAACAACTTTATTAGGATCTATTTATTCACAATAATCGGTGTTTTGAATGGCAAAAGTTGATGATCTCGATATGATAATTTTATCAGAATTATCGCAGGACGCAAACATCTCCGTTCCACGGATCTCAAAGAAGATTAATGTTAATTCTTCTGTAGTGTATAGTCGAATCAAGAGACTTATCAAAAGAAAGATGATTGAACGTTTTACCATAGTAGTAAATGATAGAGAGCTTGGTTATACTGTAAAAGCTCTCACTGGAATAAACATGGACTCGAAGATGAGAGACCACGTAATTGAGGAAATGATGAAAGTTCCCGAGGTAAGAGAGATTTCTGAGGTTACTGGTAGGTTTGACATTATTGTGACAATGTATGCCAAGAACTTGGACGAGATGCACAGATTGATATCAGAAAAAGTAGGCCGAATTCAGGGAGTACAGCGCTCTGAGAGCTTCATAGAAATGAAAAGGACTACTAAGCCCATGCCTTACAAACCGACAAAATAGTGAAACTTTTTTCAACCTATAAATAACAAATAATGCCAAAAGGAGCAGAGAGTGTGTTAACAACAAAAGCAAGTTCGAGAATTAAAGTATACTACGAAGTTACCAAGCCAAAGATATGGTACCTTCTGGTATTTACTGCAATTGGTGCAGCCTTTACCGCTTCCAATCTATATCACATTCCTTTGTCACCTATTACCTGGGTCTTACTGGTTGGTAGTGTTATTACAGGTTCCGCGGCTGCAAACACTTTGACAAACTATAATGACCGAGACATAGATGCAATAATGGAAAGAACAAAAGAAAGACCAATTCCAAGTAGGAAAATCTATCCAGCGGAAAAGGCACTGTATTTTGGACTAGTTTTGGCTGCGATATCTCTGGTCTCCTCTTTTGCAATCAACATGTGGGCTGGAATTTTCATGGTTTTTGGCCTGGTAGACAACATTCTAGTTTACAGCAAGCTACTCAAACGAAGAAGTCGAACCAACATTATTCTAGGAGGATTTTCTGGTGGGGCTCCTGCCATGATTGGATATGTGGCTGTAACCACAGCTGGACTTTGGGATTTGGGACTAGTTATGGCTGGTCTAGTTTTTGTTTGGATTCCAATGCATATCTGGAGTCTTACATTACATGTTAAAGAAGACTACAACAAAGTTAAAGTTCCTATGCTGACCGCCGTTCAATCTGAGAAGACTTCAGTTCGTGTCATTGCAGGCACGACCCTAATGATGGTTCTGTTCAGCGTACTTCCATTTTTCATGACTGATTCTGCCGGAAAGCATCTATTCCACGAAGTCTATTTGTACACTGCAATAGTATCTGGAGGAATAATGATTGCGCTGAGTTTGTGGCTTCTTGTTAAACCCTCAGAGCGGGCATCTTGGACATTGTTCAAGTTCTCTAGTCCATATCTTGCCATACTGTTCATAGCGCTGATGGTAGATTCTGCACTCTAGTCAAGTTTGAGCTATTTCAAATAATTTTTCAGCAATAGTTTGTCTGACCTTGGAATCTTGGCAATCTCAAATCCTTCCGCGGGTTTTGAAAATGGTTTTGTTGCATCAACGCCCATTTTGGTAGTAAGTAGATTCTTTTGGTCACTTGACGGATCAAGGCTTGAACCTCTGACTTTGTGTATTATCACAAGGTCTTTATCTGCTTGGAATCTGGTCGCCATTGCATATTCTACTGCAATGGGATCTGATGGATTGATATCTTCGTCTACCACAATCACTTTTTTAAGGGATCTATGAGCTGCAAATGCAGTCCTGATAGCCCTTTTCGGATCAGACTCTCGTTTTTTTGATATCTGAACTACTGCATGGAGCCATTTACATCCACCTTCTGTCAAGACTACTCTTCTAGTATATGGTAAGACCTGTTTTAGATTTCTGTTGAGCTTGGCTTCTGCGGGCATGCCCATTAACAATCTGTGTTCTCCATAACCTGAAAGTATGTCGTGAAATATTGGTTCATTTCTATAATATATTTTATCTAACTCAAATACTGGTTGCATTCGTTTGAAATCATAGGTTCGCAGCATCTCAACCATCCACTCCTTGTGGTTTTTATCCTTTAGAATGCGGCCCTCCATCACTATTTCTGCATCTGACGGTACTGACATGCCAGAATATGGACACATTGCCAGAATTAGATTTCTATCAAGCAGCTCATTGGCTATTTCAAGCTCATCTTGTCCCCATTCTGCTTGATATGCCCCTGCGATTGATATCGATGGGTGAACTCCTACGGTAATAGCGACTCTTAGGTCTTCACCATGTTCTTTAGCATACATATACGATCTGTGAAGATGTCTGCCTTCTACCATTCTTAGAGAGAAATGCTTTTCATCGAGTCGAAGTAACCTATGAAATGAAGAGTTTTGTGTTCCTACCTCTTGGTTTCGCGTGTAAATAATAGAAGAGGTGATAAAGGGACCTGGTTCTTTTTCAAAATGGGTTATTATGGGTAAAATGAAGAGGTCATTTGATTGATTCTCCATAAATTTGCCTTTTGTAACTATTCTAGGCCTTGATGCATGTTTTATAGCCCAAATGACCTTGTCATGTATCTTTTGTTCTGTGCACCTTACCGCTTGTGCAAATCTTTCCTTTGTTCCAACCAAATTTGAAACCACACGGAACCTACTTTCTTTGACCTTCTCGAAAAGTACGGCCCTTGAACCATCCAATTTTGCAGTAATTGCTGCTATCTCGTATTTTGTAGAAACTCTCTTCTTTACTACAGCCAAATCTCCTTTTTTGGAAATCTGATATAGATAGCTGCGCAGATCAGAATTCATCGTTTTATGATCTCCATTACTTCGTTCATTAAAACTTTCATGCTATCAAGTTCTAACTCCCTTTGGATACTCAGTGAAAAGATGCAGATTCCATTTATCGCCGATGCTACACGTTCGGATACCATTTTGAGAAAAGTAGTTTCTGATTTGGACGGTATTACCGTAGCAGTGCTGGTACGCCCACCGGAACCGATTGAAACGACGAGTGTTCCTATCTTTTCCTTTCCCTCCGTTATAGAAATAAAATTTCCATTATCAAAGGGAACATTTTGTACCAAGAACTCGCGATGATTCACTTTGACGGTTTTTTTCTTATAACCGATTTGTGATATCATCAGCCTACGTCTGCTGACTACGCCTTTATTGCTATCGCTTCTAATTGATCAGCTTCGACTCTTGCACGTAGTTTCGCTTTGTATTTGAGGTTTCGTGGTTTAGTTCTGAGTCTGTATCCGCAACAAGGACACCAAAGACCTTCCCATTTTATGAAAATTTCACATATTTGGCATCTTTTCTGTCCTGACGCATAACGACCCGTACCTACTGGCTTTTGTGCCTTGTATCTTGTGCATATTCCTTTACATGTCATTTTTGGATTCTACCTGTGTAATTTTATATAGTATTAGTAAATATTTAAGCGTAGATCAGAAATTTCTACAATCTGATCTTTTATTATTTGCAAGAATTATAATGATGTTAAAACACTATTTGAACAGTTTTCAGAAAAAAAAGAAAAAACGATGATAAATATATATGTTTTTTAAAGATGCAAAATTTATAATTTTTTATTGTTTTTTTTGAGGTACTATATAAGGAATCTTCATAATTTTTCAATCATTACCCGATTCTGGACAGCGGGAGAATAAGATGCCGGTATCCTTCCCTTTGCGTAATGTATCTTGCAGATATCTTGTCTCGTTCGCCTCTCTTATTGTAATTCCGAACCCGCAACGATGTCTTGCGTTCGTCGACGAATTCTAATTCAAAGTGAGAACAAAAGCGAAGGTTCAGTAAGTTAGTTATCTGTCTTGCAATCTTCATGTTTCCATTTCCTACTTTGACAACTTTTCGTTTACCATTTAATCCTACCAAGATTTTCACAATGTGCGATATCAGATCATCTACTGATGTGTATATCGAGCTCTCGATTTCCTTTTCGTGATAGAATATAGATAAGCCTATTCTGCTGCCAGGATCAATCCCTATTACCAAGGAGCCGTGATGAATTCCTGAGTCTAGTTTCTCAACTATTTTACCCCTAATTATGGTTGGGTCGTAATCAAATTCGTCATCAAACATGATCAGATTACTTTGAATCTTTTCTGACTCTCTAACAGTTGTAAGAATAAGTCTCTTATCGGAACTGGTAATCTCCTCCGGTAATACCGAATCGTAGCTTAACTTTAGATGCTTTAGAGTATTTACGAACTTAAAATATGACCGCCCGGACACCGTTGCAACTGCAATGTTGTTTTGGGATTGGTATGCTATACCTCACTTTCCTTCCTCGAAAATTTAAAGTTTGTTTGTAACTCATTCATGATCAAAGCTGCTCATTTAGTTGTCAATAGAAGTATCGCTCTTGCCAAGTCTCCTTTTGCTTCGGTCAATGCCTTTGTTGCCTCCTCTGGAGATACATTTGCCTGTTGGGAAACAAGCATTATATCTTCCTGACTAAATATTGGTACTTCGAGTTCCCTTTCTTCGTAACTGTTTGCAATAATCTGAAAAATAGTATTCTCCTTTGCCTTCATTTCCGTGACCGATGGTTTAGTGATTATGATTTCCTTTGTGTCTGTCTTTATTATCACTTCCTGGACATTTTGGATATCCTTCATTTCAAGACCCATTCTGTCTAACATTCGTCGCATCTCCCGGTTACCGCCACGCATCATGGTATATACCCAATCTCCTCATTCTGGACTTTTTAAACTATCTCTGACCCTAACTGCTACCCCTCTCTTAAGGGATCTTATCATGTTTGATGATAGAACCGCCTTGCCAACAGCGATAACCAGACCATTATGTAGAACTGGCACATCGGACCCGATCAGCACATTCTTGCCGCACCATTTGACATGTTTACAGAAGACAGATTTCCCATCTTCGATGAAGGACCTTGATTCGTCATCCACCTCAAGACAGTTTTCTCGAAATTTCTTACTTTTCATAAGAATTTGTGCAAAATGTGGCGTAATAGCCAGGCCACCATCAGTACGCAGAGTAGATAGCAACGTGTCGTTCTGATATACATGTTGAATTCGCCCGGTTCTTTTTGAATGTGTGATTCTAATATCCCTGGGAAGATATCTTGAAACGCCTGTTCCAAAAAGCGCATCTAATGTATACTTGATTTTCAGAATTGGATCCATCGATTTTTTATCGTACGGTATCTAATTATTTTTGCGTTCTGAGATGTACTATATAGTAAATCCTAAGAACTATATAGAATGATTTATGATACATGGTATATGGTAAACAACGAAGAAATGAGGAAAATACAGTTTACGGGCAAGTCTTCGTATATTGTCTCATTGCCAAAACAGTGGATAATTGAGATGGGACTTAAACAAGGTGATCAAGTTGCAGTTGTACGCCAGGGAATCTCAGCTTTGCAGATTGTCCCATTAAAACATCATAACAAACCTGCTGGTGCCGAGGACGCAACAATCGAAATAAAACAAGATGATGAAGGATCTGTAATTATAAGGAAGCTTATTTCTCTTTACCTTCTTGGGTTCAGCATCATGAATGTAAAACCCAAACTTGGAAGATTAAAACCGTCACAAAGAAACGCCGTCAAAGATGCAGTCAAAGGTATGCTCATGGGTACCGAGATCATCGCAGATTCAACTGAAGGGATTACTATCCAAGTACTCATCAATCTCTTTGAACTTTCAGTAGACGGAGCGTTGAAAAGAATGTTGATAATTGCAAAATCTATGCAAAATGACGCGTTGCTGGCACTTGTGGAAGCCAACTATGACTTGGCAAGAGAGGTCATAAATAGTGATGATGAAGTCGATAGATTTAGTTTTTACATAATACGACAATTGAAAATTGCCATACAAAATGAACATTTGCTCAAAGAAATGGGAATAGAAAGCCCACATCACTGTCTTGGGTATAGATTAATTGTAAAGAATATAGAACGAGTCGGAGATCATGCTACGGCAATAGCAAAGGACCTTCTAGAGTTCAAGAAGCCAATCAGGAAATCAATCTTAGAACCTATACAAGAAATGAATAGCTTTTCATTATCAGTATTAGATGAAGCGTGTCTTTCTTTATTCAAGAGGGATTTCAGCCAAGCAGAGAGAACAGTCGAGAAAACCCTTGAAATTTCTAGATACGAAAAAAAAATTCTCGATAGCATAAGAGCACTCAGGAATGATGAAGAGAGCTATCGTGTGAGAAGGATGAATGAGAACATACGAAGGATATCAGAATATGCAAGCGATATTGCTGAGATCGTCTTGAACATGACCATAGAAAAGACCCTTCGAAAGCAATAAGATACGAGTGGCCAGGAATAAAGACATTGAGAGATTCCGCCATCTTAATAACTTACGATAAAGAGGACGCGGTAAAGGAAGCGATCGCTCTTTGCGAGTCCGCTGGATACGATATACGTAAGATAATCCGACAAAAGTTTCTTAACAGGGCTAAATACGGAGTCGGGGAGGGAAAGGTGGAAGAATTAAAAGAGTTAGTCAATTCGTCAAGACCTGATGCTGTGATATTTGACGAAATACTCAAGCCGAGTCAGAACTACAATCTTGCTTCTACTTTGAAGACAAATATTTTGGACAGGGAAGCTCTGATTTTGCAAATCTTTGAACGAAGAGCAAGAAGTTCTGAATCTATTCTTCAAGTAAAGCTAGCTCAATTAAGATACGAGATGTCAAGAGCAAAAGAAAAAGTAAGGCTTGCCAAAATGGGAGAACAGCCTGGATTTATGGGAATTGGAAAATTTGAAGTTGATGTCTACTCCAATGATATCAAAAACAGAATGAACAGTGTCAAGTTCAAGTTACAAAAAGCATCAAGACAACGTGCACTTCACAGACAGGCAAGAAAAAGAATTGGTTTCAAAACTGTTTCCTTGGCGGGTTACACATCTGCCGGAAAGACTACCCTTTTCAACATGTTAACAGGTGAAAACAAAGAAGAGAGCCCTAAGCTTTTCACTACCCTTTCAACTACTACTAGAAAGATTATACTTCAAGAAATGGAGGTGCTAATATCTGACACTGTTGGATTTATCAGTAAGCTCCCCGCCTACATGATTCAGGCATTTAAGTCTACTCTTGAAGAGCTTACCTACACAGACATTGTAGTTGTGGTAGTAGACATAAGCGATACTATACTAGAATTGAAGAAAAAATTCAGAAGCTGCATCACTACATTAGATGAAATTGGGGTCGATAAAGATAAGATGATTTTTGCTCTCAATAAGTCTGATCTTGTTTCTGAAGAGGAAATCAATGATAAAATAGACCAACTAGCCCTAAAAGACAACAAAAAATGCTTGCCTGTATCCGCGGTGACTAAACAAAATATATCTCAGCTAAAGGATCTTATTCATCTAGGGATTGAAGATAAACCCAAAGTAAATGAAAAGAGCGAAGTGGCGAAACAAGAAATAGAAATTAACTATGAAGATTGAAGTTCTGCGAATTGGCCAAAGATTAGTTAGGGATGACAGAGTAACAACACATGTAGCTCTTGTATCTAGGGCTTTTGGAGCATCAAAAATATTTATGTGTGATGCCAATCCCGATATCAAAGGTACTATTTCCAAAGTAAATAGGATGTGGGGTAGTGATTTCGAAGTGGAAATTATAGAAAACTGGAAAGAAGTTATCCGATTAAAAAAGAAAGACTCGTTCAAAATTGTTCATCTAACTATGTACGGAGAAAGCATCAATACAGCGCAGCCTGACCTAAGAAAGGAAGACAAGATCCTAATAGTGGTGGGAGCAGAAAAGGTTCCAAGGGAAGTCTATGATGTAGCTGATTACAATGTTGCGGTAGGAAATCAGCCGCACTCAGAGATATCTGCCCTTGCTATCTTACTTGACAGGCTTTTGCGTGGACAGCAACTTCAAAAGAAGTACTTCAACGCAGAAAGGGAAATAATTCCTACAAAAAAGGGAAAGAGGGTAATGAATAAAACCACTGATTAAATATGGTGAAAAGGAGGAAAATACGTGACAATTGAACATGAGGATCCTTTTGTAAAAATAGCAGCTTTAATCGGCGGAGATGAATATCTCAAGGTGGCCCGTTCTCTTCTCAACACAGAGGACGCAACCGATGAGGAAATTGCAAGTTCTACAGGACTTAGAATCAACATAGTTAGGAAAGTGTTGTATGATCTGTTCGGAAAGGCTTTGATAACTGGAATTAGAGTAAAAGACGAAAAGAAAGGATGGTTTGTGTACAGATGGAGAGCAAGAAAAGATGAAGTTGATAATTTCATTGAAAATCAGAAGAAAAAGATTGTTGAAAGATTACAGCAGAGATTAGATTACGAGAACTCTGCAGATTTTTATCATTGTGGAACTGCTGACTGCCAAAAATTGACTTTTGAAAAGGCGCTTGATCTTTCCTTTAAATGTCCAACTTGCGGAAAGCTAGTTAATCTTTCAAAAAATGAAAAACTCAAGAAGGCCTTGCAGAGCAAGGTTGATGAGCTACGTGGCGACTTGAAGCATTAAGAAACATAGTGAAGAATTATCTCATTTTGCATTCTTTTGATTTTCCCTAGCTTGAACGATGTGGATTTTGATATCTTATCAAAACCATCTCCTTGTACCAGTGAAATGGCATCTTTTCCGCCCAATATGTAGGGTGTAACTGTAATTATAAGTTCATCAACTAATTTTTCCTTTAAGAAATGCCAATTTGTTATTCCTCCACCTTCTAAGAGGATCTTATTGATTCCTTTTTTCTGGAGGATCCTCAATAATCTCTTCAGATCAATTTTATCTCGTCCACACCTTAGTACCTCAACTCCTTTCTTACCGAGTTTCTCTGTGTTCCTTGGAGCCTTCTCTGTTACTACTAGTATTGTAGGAATTTTATCTGCTGTTTTAACGATTTTGGAATTATCAGAAATAGTTCCTCTCGAGTCTAAAATTATACGAATTGGATTCCTTCCATTTACATCTCTTACAGTTAACAAAGGATCGTCAATATCAATAGTATTTTTTCCGACTAATATGGCATCCATATTTCTTCTGAGCTTATGAAGGCGCGTTAGATCCATTTTAGACGAAAGTTTGGAATCGCCTGAGCGGGTTGCTATCTTTCCGTCGATGCTCATGGCAGCGCTAAGTGTGATGCGCTGCCTAGATTTTGCCATGAATTATTTCTCCTCCAAACATTACAGCTTTTAGTGTATTCTCTGATGCGCGATGAATAATTGATGCATGGGGATTATGCATTGGTTCCAAATCTATTGAGTGTTTTTCAATAAAGATGCAATCTGCGTTGTTATTTACCTGTATAATTCCAACCTTGCCACCTAAAAGATCCGAAAAATTTACTGTAGCCATCTTCAGTATCAGTTTTGGGGACAATCTCTTTTTTTTCATTCCCATAGAAACCTTCCAAAGATAATCCATCTCTTTGAACATATCAGGAGAATTTATCATCACATTATCTGTTCCAATAGCAACATTGCATCCTGTTTCCAACATAAGATCGACATCAGGAATCCCTTCTGCTAGGGCACCGTTCGCTCGTGGGCAAACCACAATACTTGCTTTGCTCTTAGATACTAGTTGTAGGTCTTTCTTAGAAGCATGAGTCATGTGAACTAAAAAGTCTGGCTTTGCAAGTAACGCTCTCCGAGTCTCGCTCTTACCGGTTATCTTTGCAGACAAAGCATTACTTTGTTCGGTTTCTGCTGAATGGATTGCCCGAATTTTCTTCTGTTTTGAAAAGTATCTTAGTGAAGAATCACTAAATTCGTTAGGTCCGCTAATTCCTATTCCATGACAATTTCTTAATAGTTCTGAAAGATCCGATCTTTTCGATTCTGGTATTGGAGAATTTGCCTTGATTGAATTAAAATCTTGATAGAATTCTATTCTGCCCAGGATAACAGACCTTATTGGAATTCCAGTTGATGCTCTTCTAAGTATATTGACACCTGCAATACCTCCTTCTCTGAAATCAATGAATGTAGTTATTCCCTTTCTAATCATCGAGAGACATGAACTTCGAATAAAGCTAGCAAGATGAGACGCGTCTGAATTCTTCAGAATTTTTTGTTTCAAACCCGTAACTGGATGAATCTTAGATTCAACATCTTCGTCTATACCGATATCTTTTGCAATAGAATCTCCAATGTGGGTGTGTGCATTGATAAGACTAGGCATCATTAAGAGACCTTCGCAATCAACAACTTCCTCTCCTTTCTTCGGTTGAAGGCTATTTCCTATAGATCTAACGTATTCGTCCGAGATTCGAACACAGGTGGTATTAATGTAATCTAGTTCTCGGCCTAAGAGAAGACTGACATTTCTTATCAGCATGTTAGCTCAAGTATTCGTTGTTCTTTTGTACCAGACTCTCTGAGCTCTCGTATCTTATCAAGTGATTTGGTAGCTAGTTTAGCTGCGTTTCTTCCTGTTTTTGCCGTTCCAATCCCACAGTTAAAAGATAATCCATGTCGTTGTTTTACTAAATCAAGAAATTTTGCTATGTTTTCTTTGTCAATGCCAGAGCTAACTATCATGAAATTGTCTCCCCCCATGAAAAATGTAAGAGAGTTTCTAGGCAGGAAAAACTCCGACATTTCAGAGTACAATCTGAGAATAAGCGATGAAACCTCATAGGGAGAATGGTTTGCCGAAATAGAAGTCGAGCCATCGACATCCATGTGGATTATCTGTACCAGATCTTCTCCTTTTTGTAACGGCATTCCGAAAATGTTATGCTCTTTGTCCAGAGTAATTTTGGATCTTCGAGATTTATCCGCATTCAAGTTTGCTTCATACGGTGTTTTTCCTTGTCCTATAGACATTGATACACTCAACTGGAAAGATTTTGCTAATTCTTTTTGAATTTCTATATGATCAACTACTGAAAGGCCATTTGTTATAACAAAAATTTCATCGAATCTATTGGGAAAGGCAAGGCAGTTCCTTTCTGAAAATAGATTTTGTATTTCTTTGTACAGTGATGCTTGCAGAATTTGTAATCTGTGTTCTCTGTCACTACCTAGTGTAAGCGTCCATGGGCCGTATCCCGTTATCTTAATTATGGTAAGTTGGATCATTTCATATCTTCCTCAATTCTTCTCTAATCTTCAGTACTGCTTCTACTGCCCTTTCGGCTACAGGTCTTATCCTTTGATGCGCTTGTCTATCACTCATGCCTGGACCGCTTATTCCCAATGTTACTGGTTTCCTATACTTTATTGAAAGTTCGACTAGAGCTCTTGTAGTAGCATTGGCGATAAGCTCATCATGTTTGGTGTGTCCCTTGATTATTGCTCCAAGAGTCACCACAGCATCGACTTCGTCCTTTTTTAGTAATGTATCAATTACAAGTGGCATATCAAATACTCCTGGCGTCCTACATGTGTATTTTACATTCATTTTGAGTGTCTTTGCCTTCTCGATGGCGACCTCCAGCATTTTTGAAGTAACTTCACTGTTAAAATCCGAGATCACTATTGCAATGTTCAAAATTAATGCTCCTTGGCTAATTTTACAAGCTCACTACCATCAAAATATGGGATAGTGTTTTCTTTTGCATATTTTTTTGCTTTTTCAATAGATAATGCTGCATATGTTTCAGAGTCTAACATTTCACAGATAGCTGTGACCTGAGAAAGTCCGGCAAGACTTGCCAGATAGACTGACATTTCCGTATGTCCCAGTCTATTGGATAACAAACCTTCTGACGCAATAAGAAGTGGAACATGTCCGGGTGTTTTAAACGTAGAATTGAAAACGTCCTTCTTGTTCTGGTTTCCGCTTTTGTACAAACGAGCCATTTCTGATATAGTGAAGGCTCTCTCTCTGTCTGTTATTCCAGTAAAGGTATTCACATGGTTTATAGAAATTGAAAATGACGGCCTGTCCCCATAAGGTGCAGTACCAATAATCATTCTCTTTGAATCCATGTCAATGTTTTGAGAATTGAATAGTATGTCGTGCATGTAGGTCAAACCGAGGCTTGCAGCAAAGGTGTGATTTATTGATAGGCATATTAACCCGCCAGCATCTTGACGCATACGCGCAACGTGTTCTGCAGTCACAAAGTCCGCTGCCACTACCATGTCAACCTCATTTTCTCGCGTACTTCCATCATGGAGTAAGATGAAATTGCCCTTTCTTAGCGAAGAAATTGCATCTTGTAAGGACATATGTAATCACCTTGATCCTATAATTATAAATCTTACTAGAAAATTGGTAATTACCACAAAAGTAGTAGATTACTAGCTTCCCGACAAAATATACTTGCCGAGTATGTCAGTTTCAATATTAACTTTATCTCCAGTTTTCTTGTATCGAAGATTTGTTAATTTAGTTGTATGTGGTATTATTGAAGCTGAAAATTTATTTTTATACACGCCAACAACTGTAAGACTTATTCCATCTACTGTTACTGAACCTTTCTTGATGATGTGTCTTGATAGTTGTTTTGGTATCTCAATCCAAATTTTTACCTGCTTTGGTTGTTTTTCTATTTTAACAATAGTGCCTACACTGTCAACATGCCCCAGTACGAAATGCCCCTCCAGTCTGTCGCCAATCTTCAGACTCCGCTCTATGTTCACTTTATCACCATTTCCCAAGTATCCAAGATTTGTTTTCTTGATCGTTTCACTTATCATCTCAAACTCGACAATTCCTTTTGTTATACCTGATGCAGTAAGACAAACGCCATTTATTGCAACACTATCTCCCACTCTGAGATCTTTTGCAAGTTTGCCCATGTCTATTTTCATTTTGGCTGAACTACGATTCGATGTTTTCTTATCGAATCTAACAATATTGCCAAGGCCTTCAATAATTCCAGTAAACATTGTCGTGTTGTTATTTGACGCATGATGATTTATTCTGATCGCTATAAATGGAGAATTAGAGATGCTACTTAGAAGGAATTGAGTTAAGAAGAGTCTTTGCTCTCTTGAAGTGAACCTCATCTATCATTTTACCATCCACTTTGGTTGCACCCTTTTTTTTCTCCTTGGCAAAAGAATATGCCTCGATTACCTTTCTTGCCCATTCAATCTCAGCTGGCGTAGGATGGAATACTCTATGTGCAGTCTCAATTTGACCAGGATGAATAATGCTTTTACCCACATATCCTAGGTTCTTTGCTTCAAAGCAATCTTGTTCAAACCCTGCTGCGTCATTTAGGTCCTGCCAGATTGCGTCTATAGCATACTTTCCTGCCGCTTTGGCGTCTATTGGAATCTTTGCTCTTGCGTATTCTGCCCCCTCTGCTTGTTTAGTATATTCTATTCCCAATTCATTAAG
>MNJS01000004.1 GCA_001920395.1 Thaumarchaeota archaeon 13_1_20CM_2_39_20 | reverse complement strand
TTTCTTGCATGAATTTTTCAGTTCCCGTAAGAATGCCGTCTGGATCTTCGTCAAATTTTGGGACTTTAAGTATTTTTAGTGATTCATTCTTCAGATATGGTCTCATGTCCATGTTGGATTCCATCATTGTGTCAATTACTCTTTGAGGATCTCCACTGGTCAGATAGATTCCACTCTCACCTTTCACAAGTCCATTTTCGAGGAATCTGAACTCTATCGCATTCCCGAAGGCATGATCGTTGCAGAGCAGGAGGATATGCTTTTTTGCATCAAGTGTGTTTACAAATAGTAATGGTTCCACACTTTTTTATAACAAAAGTAATTGATAACGAACGTTTAGCTAAGAAGACAAATTGTTATCAAGTCAGCTAACTCAACGATGTATTTCTAAAGTATTCCGCATTTTTCATAGTATGCCTGATGATATTCTTCTGCCTTGTAAAATTCGGCAGCAGGAACTATCTCTGTTACAATCTTTTTGCCATACTTGGTGGATTTTTGCAGCTCTTCTTTGGAGGCTATCGCTTCTTTTTCCTGGTCTGAACTGTGGAAAAAGATAACCGATCTGTATTGCGTTCCAATGTCTGGACCTTGCCTATTGAGCGTCGTGGGATCGTGATTACCCCAAAACACATTCAATATCTCTCGATACGAAATCTTTGAAGGGTCATATTCTACCTGAACTACTTCTGCATGACCTGTCGTATCTGTACAGACATCCTCATATGTCGGATTTTTCGTGATGCCGCCCATATAACCTACAGCAGTAGACGTTATTCCTTGCAATTTTCTAAAGGCGTGTTCCACGCACCAAAAACATCCGGCTCCAAAAGTACCTTTCATCAGTTTTAATACAAATCTGAGAGATTAAATTCTATCGCACAAGATGCGCAAGTAACTTTGTAACGTTTGAATCTGAAATTTTATTTTCTGACCAAAGACAAAGACTTGTTTTATCAAGTAACGCACCAGATTGATCTTCATATGATAATGTTACCTTCTTGCTTGAGGCTAGGTATTTGATTGCCTGAGCCATGTCATTATCAGCTATCTCGCCACTACACCAATAGCCTGTCAGTTTCTTTATCCAGTGAGGTACCAGGCTGGGTTCCTTGACCACCGTAACTGTGAATGCCTTTATCAAAGAATTTCCTTGTTGATCCTTGCCAGAACACGTGACTATAGTTTTTCCTACCGTAAAGAATGAATTCGGGGAAGGGTAACAGATTGGTGAAATCAGATTTTGTGCCATGCTGGAATTTAGATAGTTTACAAGCAATCCAAGTGAGTCAGTGTAAAAGGTGATGTTTGGTGGAGTAATACCACCAATACTGTTTCCTGTCGAGGTACCGTAGGAGCCTACCTTAACAACTACACTAGACGACGAAGCCGACGGTTCAGATGTATCTATGAATCTAAATTCCAGTGTAGACCCAATCTCTACTGGAAATCCATCAACTTCTTGCGGGATCTTAAACGTGGCCTCAAACATACCTGTATCGGGCCCAGTTTCTCTCAAGGCAAATGTATTAACATGGAAAACAGAATCTGCCAGCGTTGTTTTTATTCCTCCCATCCTAAATTCTACTAGGCCTAGTGGAATATCATCTGGATGATACGAATCCAAATTAAAGTTTGGGGCGTATAGTCTTAAAGTGAAGTCTTGACCAATTCGTATCCTTTGGACCGAACTAGCGAGATTCGATGGTTCTGTGGTTAGCACTCGTGATTGTGTAATTGTTTGCGGATTGCCTGAGTAATCTGCCTTTTGATGATATGCCATGACCACTACATCACCGTTCTGCAAAGGTCGACCGTTAATAGTAGAAGGTAAAGTCAATTGGATTTGGAATGTACCAGTGTTAACGCCCGTTTCAGCCATCGAAGATGGTCCTGGGATCGATACACCGTTTATGGTAAAATCAACTAGCCCTCCTAGATGAATTATGTCAATTCCCCTATGACTTGTGTTCAAGTTATCATCGGTTATGTAAAAAGTCAGAGTTGTGTTTGGACTAGCAGGCTCACCGTAACAAAGTGATATAGCCAACAGAAGAAAGACAACGAACAGTATCTTCATTGTATACCCTATTCGCACCCTGGCTATTATTCTGCCTGTCTCATTTCTGTTCTAATCAATATCATAATTCCGGAATTTTGTGATTATTCTTGGTAAACGTTAACTTTGCCATTTGATAGCCATTTGTGCGTATAGAGTCAACATGAATCGAATCACTGCACGTGGATAATGTCTGAAATTCAAGACATACAAATCAATTCTAGGTGCAAAGATTCGATCTGTTTATTATCTATTTCACACTTCATTTTATCACATGAAATCCGGTGGATGTTTTGTGTCTATCGTGCATTTCAGATTTATCCTCTCAGCAATGTTTGTACTAGCGCTTGGAGCAAGCTTAATGGTCTCTGTTGTAGATGCTCAAACAGAAAAGACAGATGTTGATGCAAATGTATCTACAAGAGTAAACGTTGGTCAGTCTGGGATTCAAGCAAATACTACCAGCAACGAATCGGCAAAAGCTGAATTAAACACCACGACATCGTCTAACGCTAAACCACAAGGAGAATACCAAAGCGCTCAAACAGAATCGCATGATCGTTTGAAAACCTCATATGATATGGTCTACGCAGGATCGGACAATACTCTTGCGGTTCAAACTCAGCGACATCTCTACAAACCAGGAGATGCGGTAAGCGTAGAAGGAACCATTTGGTCTGGCCTAAGCGCTAGCGTTGGTGGCATAAATACTGTATCGGTCCAGGTTACAGACGACGGCGGCAATGAAATATACACTGAAAAGGAGCAAGTAAACAACGGAGAATATTCTGGAAGTTTTGAGTTACCGACTGATGCTAAAAAGGGTGCATATACAATACATGCAAAAGCAGATGTAAACGCAGAGGTCTTGAGTACGCTTACGCTTAAGATGCAGGCTGGTTTGGATAGCACTACGAAATTCATAGTGGAAAACCCGACCGCATGGGCAATCAAGGCCGGAGGACATGACTTTGATGTAAACATTACATCGGACTCAGATGTGACAGATGTGAAGTTTGACGAACAAGCGAAAAAACTATCACTTGGGGTACAGGGAGAAACTGGAACCACAGGCGTCACGGATATTACTATTCCCAAATCTCTCCTTAGCGGGGACCTTACCGTAATGATTGACGGGCAAGTGATGGCACCAAGTGATGTTGTAAAGACTTCCGACGTACAAGATGAAACGACGCTTGAAATTAATTACCACCATAGTAGTCATGTGATAGAGATAACTGGTACAAATGCCGTTCCCGAATTCCCGATATCTACAGTAATTATGGCTCTAGCAATAAGCTCTGTGATAATTCTTGCCTCATATGGAAATAGGATCATCAAAAGAAATTAATCATCAATCTAACTTGACTTTTTTCGTTGCACTGTCTACGTTATTCATAATTTTCTTCAAGATGGCTCTCTGTCATATATGCTCTTGGAAGCGGATTTGACAAATTTGTAGAGCGTGCAAAAATCTTCCAATCTAGATCCGTTTCTGGATTAATCCTTATTTCACTGCTTCTTGGTGCTTTTGCGAAGCTTTGGTTTCAATCTTGCATTTTCTCTTAAAAGTTCCAATGCAATTTCTTTATTGTCTAATGCTATATCATATTTTTTATCAATGCGTAGTGACTCGTTAAAGCACTTGATAGCTTCCTTTAGAAACCCTAGCTCTCCTAAAGATAGTCCTTTGTATGCTATGGCTATTGCATATTTTGGTTGAACCTTCAGAGCTTTATCATAACAATCAATTGCCTCGGAGTATTTACCAAGCGTATGCAATGCAGTGCCTTTGTTTACTAGGGCGTCAATGCTGTCATTCTCTAGTTTCAAGACTGCATCGTAGGATTTTATAGCTTGCTTATGCTTACCAAGATTCTGTAGTGTAACTCCTTTGTTGATAAGAGCAGTTACATTATCCGGATCCTCATGCAGAACAAGATCGTAATATTCTATGGCAAGGATATATTCTCCTTCTTCGCATAGCCCATACGCTTCGTTTAGGAGAGAAGAATTGCGCATCTTGTGTTACTATCATCAGTGATGATTTTATTCTTTTGGAAGAATTTCTCTTTCGTATATGCGGTTGATTTTCAATTTTATAATCCAGTTCATGTGGTTGGCAGTGTACTCAGTTCAGTTCCCAATTTCGCCATGGATGGGGTTCAATTCACCAATGTGCTGAATTTAGACTCAATTCATAACAGTCTTTAAAGGGCATTCGTATGCGAAATTCTAATGCCTACAGTAGTTTTCGACTTTGACGGAACCATCGCTGATACACTCTCAGTTGTAATAGAAATAGCCAATAGATTTGCAGATCACTACGGCTACCATAAAATTCCTCTCCGTGACCTACCCAAGCTAAGGGAGAAGAAACCAAGCCAAGTCCTAAAGCAGCTCGGAATATCCGTATTCAAACTTCCGATTGTTGCAAGGAAGATTAGGTTCGAGATGAACAAAGAAATTGTTCATTTGAAGACAGCAACAGACCTAAGAAACACACTTCTCAAACTCAAGGAAAGTGGCTGCGTGTTAGGAATTCTAACTACTAATTCACGCGAGAATGTGATGGAGTTTTTGAAAAATAACAATCTAGAGTTGTTTGACTTTGTGTATTCAGGAAGAGCCGTTTACGGCAAGAGCAGATTATTGAAGAAATTGATGAAAGTAAAAACCATATCACACAATGATCCCATTTATGTTGGCGACGAGGTAAGAGATATTGAGGCCGCAAAAAAAGCAGGAATCAAAGTAATTGGTGTTTCATGGGGTTATAACACCAAAGACGCATTACAAAAAGCTCATCCTGATCACATAGTTGAGAAACCTGAAGATCTTCAAAAAATAATCCTAAATCAGAATTAAGTTCAAAGAATTCATTTAATACCAATTTGAGAGATCCTAATGCAATGCCACTAAGTAATGAGTACATAAAATATTTGGAAGATACAATTGAACGCATAATAGCTGGCGTTCCTGCACTGCAGAAAGAGTATCCAAAATTCAAAAGCGATTGGAAATTTGATAACGAATTTGATTTCCTGTATGGTTGTATAATCGGCCAAGTACTTGGATCAAGTCTTACTGCCTTCAAAATGATGCATGATAGAGATGCAGAAGCCGATGAGATTTTAATCATCGGTGAAGTTGTGGAGTCCTATTTCCCAATCATTCGCGACGAAATCAGAAATAATGTCTAAATCTTATCTGTGATCTTGGTCTGCTCAGGAGTTTGACTTGACTTGATTCGTTTTTGGTACACGTAGAATAGTATACCAGCATCTATAATGCAACCGCCTATAATCATGATCACGCCAGCAGTATTTTGAACTCCGATTATTGCCAGGATGTTAAGTGATGCAGTTACTATCGTAAGAATTGTCAGAGCCTTCCAGGCCCACTTCTTTTGTTTGATAACTCCCATAGCTATAATGATATCTGTTACACCTAGTGCGAATATTCCTGCTACTATGAGAGAACCGATTGTTCCTGAGAGAAGATGGTTCAGCATGTATTGTTGATCATCTGCCAAGACAGACAATTTGTCAAGAATGGGTAAAACGGCAAAATATAGAAACGCACTAAACCATACCAGAATTATACCAAGGGCAAATAGTAGGACGCCGGTAATCTTTGCACCAGAAAATGGTGTAACCATGGTTAGTATGCTAGCGAATCTCATCTTAATTAAAAGTAGCTCTATCTCTATTTTCTTGTGGTTGTACCTTTGCCAGTCTTTTCGTGGATCGCTTTGAATATTCTTACTGCTTCAAGATGCGAACAGTTTGCCTTTAGGCCCTTTCCATGATGAAATTTGTAAAAATTCCTGAATCCCTCGCAATCGCAACTATCCGATGTTACCATATAAGATTTGAAAGGGTTAGTGAGCGATTTCACTTGATATAGACCATCTTCTATCTGAACAACTCCATTCTTTGCCAGAGCGTTTGCTTTCCTCATGGTATTAGCGCTCATATCTAGTAATTAATTAAGTTCCTAAAAAATCCTTGAGAGAAATTCTTGCCTTCTTGGTCAGGATTAAAGGAATCAGGATTGACTCTCAATCCTGTGGCGTACTAAAATAGGAGAAAATTCTTTTGATTAAATGAAAAATCTTTATCGGGTCAATTGTAGATCCCTTCGCCTAACTGCTTACGCAACGCAGAGGAGATGTTCCTAACGGTTACCGCTGTGATTCCCGAAGCCTTTGCAATCACATATTGCGATTTCTTTTCATTATTTGCCAAACAGGAAAGATATAGTGATGTGGCCGCAAGTCCAAGTGGATTTTTTCCTGCAGATATCTCTTCTTCCTCTACTACAGATATGATTCTAAGTGCATCTCTTCTTGTTCTCTCACTTATACCTACAGTATTTGCTATTCTTGTTATAAACTCCGAAGAGCTAAACGGCTCAAACCTTAGGTCCAACACCTTAAGCAATAGCCTGTAATTTCTTGAGAGATCTTTTCTACTAACGTTGGCCGCTTTAGTGATATCATTCAAAGTTCTGGGCGTATTCATTTTTCTGCATGCTGCATAAAGTGCGGCGGAAACAAGGGCAGTTGAATTTCTTCCCGTCGTTAATCTCTTTGTCAAGGCCTTTCTGAAAATGTAAGCCGCTTCCTCTATTACCGTTTCTGGGATACCAAGATTTGTCTTGAGCATATCAAGTGTCAAGAAAGCTTTCTTTAAGCTTGTGTCATGCCATCTTGGTTGGCTTCTACTATCCCATAATCTTAAACGTTTGAAGGTCGATTTAAGCTCCGAAGTTAACTGATTCCCAGAAGCATCCTTATTTTCAAAATCAATGATTGTTGCCAAACCTTTGTCTGATAACAATAGTTTCGTAGCGGGACCTGTTCTTGATTTGCCAATAAAGTCTTCAAAGCTGTATGATCTTGACTCTGCCCCAGTGTCCTCTGACTTTTCAATTAATACAAGACCGCATTTCCCGCATAGCAACTCGCCTGTAACATTATCTGTAATCAATGGGCCTATGACGCGCTTCTCGCCTTTACATTCTTCGCATACGATACCGCATGCCTCTTTAGGCATGATTCTATATTAGTGATAATTGTAATTATGACTTGTGCATCAATTAATAGTGGTATAGCGGAGTAGGTTTAGCTAATTTTGTGATGAAACTCTCTCTTTGAACATTTGTCAGCAATTATAATTGGTTCTGGTTGCCACTGCCCCTCTTTTGTCAATGATTTGATTATTTCAACAGCATTTCTAAGGCTAATTTTATTTCCAACACTTACATAGATCTTCTTGCCTTTCTTGTTTTCAATTACTTTTCCAAGAATTTTTCCATTCAATTCAATTGAATTATTCTTAATGTTGCCGCAAAGCAAGCTTTTTGCAACACCTATAGTAGGTTTGTTTAGAATAATTCCAAGATACGATGCTATTCCACATTTACGGGGATGTAGTTGACCATTACCGTCAACAATCAAAAGATCAAAATTATTTTTCAGTGATTTCAAAACAGAAAGTATTGGCTCGGATTCTCTTAACATAAGAAAACCTGGAATGTATGGTGCCTTTACTTTGGTCTCCAAAGTGGCATGCTCCAGAACGTCTAAAGTTATCGCGTCCATGACAACAGCTGAAGCTCGAGCGGTTTCGTCATTGTAGGAAACGTCAACCCCACAAACCTTTCTAATCTTGTTGGTGCAATCTTTAGTAACTACCTTTTGGGAGAGTCTAAGTTGAAGTTCTATTGCTCTGATATAATCTATCATTTTCTAGTTTTCTTGATCTATTGATCCCCCTTGACCTTTAATTGCGGCAAAAGTTGCTGTGCTTGTAATGGTGGATACATCACGTATGCTTGTTATGGTAGAATGCAAATCAGTGTCCTTTCTTGCAAATACTTTCACAAATATGTCATACCTTCCCATTATTCCATTAACTTCTACAACATTTGGTAATTTTTTTATCTTTGATATAGCATCCCTTTCTTGACCTGGCACGCATGTTGCAAATATGTATGCGATCATAAATTAGATACCAAAAGATACAATAAAAACAGTTCCGAATTAGCAAAATTTATCACTAATATAATCAGGTTATAATTAAATCACATGGACATAAAACCTGAAGATGAAGAATCACCCGTGGTAAGAGAGATGTTTGAAGAGATTATGAAATTAATACGAGAGAAGCAGATAAAGCTTGAATCCATAGTTCTGAGAACTACTGAGCAGGAAATGATTCAGGAAGAATCCTTTAGAAGAATCCATAAGATACTCACAGAATACGGTAAGAAGAAAAAATGGCTATGACTTTAGATTCATCTACGACTCGGGCCAGTTTGCTCCACAGGAATAGCAGATACTTCGTATACCGTTGTATCTTTCGTCATAATACACGCCACAGTTTAAAGATTCACAACCCGTACAACTAACAAGATTCTCAGAATCAAATACTATTGTCTGCGATGGATGCTTGTGATTCAAAAGAACCATTATTGGATGTGCTTTGCTCTTGTACACAGCATATTTTCTTCCGTCAACTATCACTGAGTTTGATACTTGGATGAGATCGTACTTTGTTAGATTTTTGATCTTCTTATATGTCAGTGCCAAGGAAATATTGCATTCTTTGCTTACGTCAAGAGCTGATTTGGGAGATTCTATCAACGATTCTAAAATCTTTCTAGAATGCTTATCTCCAAGAATCTTGAAAATGGCATCGGCAGTAGGTTCATCCTCGATTGTTTTTCCTCTTAATATCAATTTCATGCTCATTATCAATTACCCCGCAAGCGGCGTCGCTTTATTTGTTAAATATACTTTCAAAGCTCTGAAATAAAAAGAAATCTGTGACGGCAATTCTTGTTTCCTAGCGAAACTGCCGTAAGTCGTTTCTCTAGTTCACCAAGCTAAATTTAAGGCCCAAGACTGACTATGTGTCTTTTTTCCAGATTCATATTCCATCAACGAAAACGTGTTCTTCTCCTTCAAAGACAGGCATATGTAGCCCATCATCGTTGTGACCAAATAAGTGAATTGTTAGTCAATTAATTACCTATAGTAGTACTAATACCATGACAACAATAGTTGGAATAAGAACAAAAGATGGAGTGGTTCTTGGCTCTGACAAGAGAGCAAGCAAAGGATTCTTCATCGGATCAAAAATAGTCCAAAAGATTGCAAAAGTAGACGACACGCTGGCAGTTGCAATAGCAGGTCAGCTCTCTGATGCTGAGTACATAATCAAAGTAGCAAAGGCAGAAAGAAGACTAATGGAATTAAGAAGAGGATTTTCACTTACCGTAAGAGAGTCTGCTAGATTGATTGCAAACATAGCATATTCTGGACTTAGAAACTATCAGCCGTATTATGTTGAGTTACTAGTAGCTGGTGTAGACCGCGATGGATCTTATGTCTATTCTGCTGACATGAGTGGCGCAATTACAGAGGAAGATTTTGCATCGTCGGGCTCTGGCTCTCCTATTGCATATGGAGTTCTCGAGAGTCTCTACACCAAGGAAGTAACAAATCAACAAGCAAAAGAGATTGCATCTAGAGCAGTAGCTGCTGCCATGGAACGCGATCCTGGTTCAGGAAATGGCATAGATTTGTTGGCCATACCAAATTTGACAAACGAGGTTACAGCATAGATGTCAGAATCTAGTCCTCACTCTAACAACAGGTTTCCATTCTACGGACCACAGGGAAGACTGGTGCTCGTCGACAGTGCTCTTGAAGCGGTAAGCAGAGGCTCTACAACGATAGGAATCAGAACAGCAAAGTTTGCCATGATATCAAGTCAGATAAAGCCGACACATCCATTAATCGAGCCCTCTGAAAAAATATTTTCAATTGATTTCCATGCTGGTGCAACTGGCTCTGGATATATTGGAGATATTTTGCAATTGATTGATACATTGCGACTTGAAGCACAAAGGCACAGGTTAACATATGAAACACCAATTGACATAGATTCGTTGGCCAAACACCTCAGTACATTTTTACACAACTACACCACTTATGCAGTAAGGCCTCAAGCTGCATCGATAATATTGTCTGGAGTAGATAAGACTGGCATTCAGCTGTATCAAGTCGATCCAAGCGGTACATTCTTCCGAGGATCTGGATTTGCCATAGGGCAATCCTCTGAGACAGCGCTAGATGTGATCACAAAAGAATACAGTGCAGATATGACACAAGAACAGGCAATTAATCTTGGAAAAAAGGCAATTGAGAAGGCACTTGGAGAAGTACCCATTGTTGAGACTGGAATCGTAACTCACAAAGAAGATGGCTTTCACAAGTTACCACTAGAGAAGGCTTAGTAGAGTAGACCATAAACTAGCTTCTATCATTTTGGTGTTCATTCGTGCTATGATTACCAAATTTGTGCATGATTTTTGTCTATAAAACAAATAACAAAGGTATAAGGGTCTGTATAGCTGATTTAATTCATAACCCAAAATCAAATTTCACTTAAAATAATAGAAGCGTATACTCGTGATGTTGGCAGAGGTGTAGCACGCGTTGATTATGACACCATGGATGTACTTGGAGCTTCAACTGGCGACGTTTTAGAAATCACCGGAAAAAGAAGATCGGTCGCAAAATGTCTTCCACTTTATCCCTCCGATGAGGGAAAAGGAATTATCAGGATAGATGGTCTTGGACGAAACAATACTGGAGTAGCAATCGGAGACACTGTAACCGTGCGAAAGATAAAAGCAGTAGCTGCTGAAAAAGTAGTAATCGCACCTCTTGACTCGATTCCGCCAATAGACGAAAGATATCTTACCGAGTCCCTAGAAAGCGTTCCTTTGGTAAAAGGCGACAATATTATGGTCCCCTACTTTGGTGGCAAACTTACATTTCAAGTCATTGGAGTAACACCTACAGCAGATGCAGTACTGGTAACTCAAAAAACAGCATTTCACATTGCTGCAGAAGGAGAAACTTTACGTGGAGTTCCGCAGGTAGCATATGAAGACATTGGAGGTCTGACAGATGAAATTAGAAAAGTGCGAGAAATGATCGAGCTACCAATGAGGCACCCAGAAATTTTTGAAAAGCTTGGAGTCGAAGCTCCAAAAGGTGTTTTGCTTTACGGAGTGCCAGGTACTGGTAAGACACTTTTGGCAAAGGCAGTAGCAAATGAAAGTAATGCTCACTTCATTAGCATTTCTGGTCCTGAGATTATGAGTAAATTTTATGGAGAGAGTGAAGCAAGATTAAGAGAAATTTTCAAAGAAGCTAGAGAAAGATCTCCCTCGATTATTTTCATTGATGAAATAGATTCTATTGCTCCAAAGCGTGAAGAGGTAACTGGCGAAGTTGAAAGAAGAGTGGTATCACAAATGCTTGCGCTTATGGATGGTCTTGAAGGAAGGGGAAAAGTAATTGTCATTGCGGCAACAAATAGGCCAAATGCATTAGACCCCGCTCTCAGACGACCAGGAAGATTCGACAGAGAAATTGAGATTAGAATACCTGATAAAAAAGGAAGACTCGAGATACTTATGATTCACACAAGAAACATGCCACTAACTGAAGATGTAAGCTTGGAAAAAATTGCATCAATAAGCCATGGATA
This sequence comes from Thaumarchaeota archaeon 13_1_20CM_2_39_20, assembly GCA_001920395.1. Lineage (GTDB taxonomy): Archaea > Thermoproteota > Nitrososphaeria > Nitrososphaerales > Nitrosopumilaceae > Nitrosotalea. Next base: position 10,603 of record MNJS01000004.1, on the reverse strand, counting down.
TGTCGGGGCTGATTTGGAATATCTCTGCAAGGAAGCTGCAATGAAATGCTTGAGAAGGCTGTTGCCAGAAATTAATCTCGCAGATGAAAAGATCCCCCCTGAAACTCTCGAAAAGCTTGTCGTAAACGAAGAAGATTACCAGTTTGCCCTCCGCGAAGTTACCCCAGCTGGAATGCGTGAAGTTTACATTGAAAAACCCGAGATAAGATGGGATGAGGTAGGAGGATTAGAAAGCGTAAAGCGCGAACTACAAGAAGCAGTGGAGTGGCCAATGAAATATCCAACTCTATACTCTAAACTTGGCTACAGAATGCCGCGTGGAATTTTGCTTCATGGACCAAGTGGAACAGGAAAGACACTTTTAGCAAAGGCTGTCGCGACAGAAAGTGAAGCCAATTTCATTTCAATAAAGGGTCCTGAGCTTTTGTCAAAATGGGTTGGTGAGTCAGAACGAGGAATAAGGGAGATATTTCGAAGAGCAAGACAGGCATCACCATGTATTATATTCTTTGATGAGATTGATTCCATTGCTCCAGTAAGAGGAATGAGTGAGAGCGTGGTTACTGAAAAAGTTGTAAGTCAGCTCTTGACTGAACTTGACGGTATTGAAAGCCTTCATGAAGTAGTTGTTATTGCAGCAACAAACAGAGCAGACATGATTGATCGTGCTATGATAAGACCTGGTAGATTTGATAAGATAGTACTAGTGCCAATGCCAGACAAGGAGGGAAGAATCAAAATATTACAGATAAGCTCAAGCGGAATTCCCATCGATAAGGAAATGGGGACTGCAAACGGAATAAACGCAGATTTTGTAGACCTGGAAAAGATTGCAGAATCTGCTGAAGGTCTAAGTGGAGCTGATGTTGCTGCGATTGCCAATACCGCTGCATCTCTGGTCATACACGAGTTCATAGAAAAGTACCCTGACCCAAAGGATGCCGAAAAGCAGGTGGGGAATTCCAAAGTTACCATGAGGCATTTTGAAGAAGCTCTCAAGAAAGTCAGGACCCAAAAGGATCTAAAGGTTGGAGAAAAGGTAGCAGTATCGTACTATAGGTAATTTCAGTTAAAACCCCTCTTTGCAGTTACAATAAAAGTTATGATCGTAGAGTTTGATTAATCTAATTTAATTAGATTCTTAAATTCATAGCATTTGGCACTAGAATGTTTAGCGATTCTTTGAGCCCCTTGTACCTGTTTCTTATTGTAACCTCCGTCACTCCAGCAGCTTGTGCAATAACCTTCTGCGTCGTATCTTCTCCGTTTATTGTGGATGCGAGATAAAGTGCAGCAGCCGCAAGTCCCATGGGATCTTTTCCAGCAGTAATTTCCATATTGTTTGCATCCTCTAGAATCGCAAGAGCTTGTCGTTTTACTTTTTCACTCAGACCTGCCTCGCTTGCTATTCTTGACATACATCTAATCGGGTCTAAGACAGGCATCGTCATATCTAGCTCTTGTAAAAGTAACCTATAGCATCTTGACACGTCTTTTCTTTTTACGTTGATTTGACGCGCTACTTCGCTCAATGTTCTAGGTGTGCCAGTTTCCCTGCATGCCAAATATAGAGCCGCTGCAATAAGCCCAGGAATTGACCTGCCTTTGGCAAGACCCTTCTCTAGTGCTTTTCTGTAAATATAAGCAGTTTTTTCTATTAACGAATCTGAGAGTGCAAGCTTGTCTTTTAGTCTGTTCAGTTCGCTAAACGCCTGTCTAAAATTTTTGTCAATAGAATTATGAACCTGACTTCTACCATCCCACGTTCTAAGACGTCTTATGGTGCTTTTCATTGATGCGGAAAGCGGCTTTCCAGTAGAGTCTGAGTTTTCGTGACCAATTATTGTTGCAAGTCCCATGTCGTGGACCGCAAGAGACATTGGCATGCCCGTTCTTGCTTTAGTATCATATTCCTCTTTTGAGAACGCGCGCGTCTCAGAACCTGAATCTTCAACGTGTCCTGTAATGACAAATCCACATCCTCCGCAAAATCTTTCTCCTGTAACACCATCAGTTATCATCAAACCCTTTCCGCAACGCGCACATCGCCGATCGGCATCAGAATCTTGTAAAAGCATAGAATGTATCGCGTGTGTTGGATGCCTACCAATAAGAACTGTGGTATTAAGTGATTTACTTGAGTTTATCCCATTAATTGCAAAACCATTCATTGAAAGTAAAAGGCCATCCGCCTTTTGGTGGAATGTGGCTCTCCTTTGAGGCGATGCCACGGTTTTGCACGTTACTCGCGACTCGGTTTGCCGTTATCAGCACTTCTGAAGATTCCCATGTGTTACCACATAGTTTTCCGTGCACAAGTGCCGATGGTCGCTTGCCTGGCAGGAAGATCGAGCCTTCGCCTGCTCTCCAAACTAGACAAGCACATCTTCACCTTTCCGGTCGGATGGTACCATATAATCGGCTTTGCAAGATAAAAAACCGATCAATATAGATCGTGTATATCTAAATGGCTGCTAATGCGTATTTCGACTCGAATTAGATTATATTCTGAATCCTAGTGACTAATTGTATTGACTAAACGAGCCTAATCCGTTTCTTCTATCGCTTTTGTCACTTGCAGTCTTTAGGGTCTTGGTAATTTGTTCCAATATGCGGTAAGCACTTACTATTGCATCTGCTTTGTTTTTCTCACCTACTGCGTTACTTTCTATGACCGCATATCTTGAAACTATCTTCAAATTAACTTGAAACCTATCATTATTTGCCCACTGCAAAACATAGCCGCCGTCTCCTTCGACATGTCCTATCCAACGAAGATTTCCAAACCACTTGCCTACCAATCGGTTTACTACCTGCTCTGCTTTCACAGTAGTGGGAATGTACAACTGAAGTATCTGAGTAAACTGAAGGTACTGTTTTGATATTATCTTGGATAAATTCTCAAGGTCTATTCGCGACTTTTTGACTAAGATCGACCGAAGGTTCTTGCTTAGTTTGTAACCATTTTCTGTTCTCTGCACAATACCTGCATCTTCTAGTCTGCCCAATGCTCTTGACAGACTTTGCTGATGCATTCCTAACTTTCTTGCAAGGCCATTAAACGTATACTGATTATCATTCAAATCACTGTCTTGGTTTAGTAGCGATAAGATCTTCTTGTCATTTGTGTGAAAATCATCAAGTGAGAGTCCTTCTGAGCCATCAATTATAACTTGTACAGTCTTTTCGTCCACTGTAACCTCCTTCTGGCCTATTTCCTTGTCTTCTTTTTCAGGACTTGTCTCTTTGTTTTCCATCTAATCACTTTGTAGGCATTCTACTTATTTAAGCCTAGGCAGAGGTGCTACTGGACTAGCATTCCCAATCACCTTGCTTATTGACTTCATGAGATCATATGTTTTTGTAAATACAGTTGGTCCCATATCTTGTGTACTTTATGCGAAGTTAAAGAGACTAATTGTCATGAAACCTAGTCACAGATGTTATTTGATACAGAGATAATGATGCGAAGAATTAATCCCGCATGATAGTAGATTTCACATTTGTACTAGTGTCTATAAAATTAGACTTGTTGTTTGTTGCGCGTAATCGCGATTACCGCTATTACTACTCCAGCGATTCCAACACCAATTCCTGTCATACTTATTAGGTATAACCTGTCGGTGCTATCCTTTACATCTTGGAACGATTTGGCAGCATTTAAGAGATCCTGAGATGCAGCATCAGAATTCTTTTTTGCTTCTTCAATGTCATTTGTTAATTGGTCAAGAATTGTTCCAACTTGTCCCAAATTTGCCGAAGTATCGCTAGACGTATTCGGAGGAAAATTCAAAATATCTATGCTTGCAACATCGTCAAGCGCTATTTCGGTGTCAATACTCTGATTTTCTATAGTGCCCTTCATTATCAGACTGTAAGAGCCGACTCTTGTAGGAACTAGTGGAGAAACATATTGTCCATCGACCGTACTATCTGGAACAAAATCCAATTTTTTTGTTACCGAGCCATATTTTATTGAGATTTGCATATTAGCTAGCCCGTTAATTACTGGCTTGGCAGTGTCTCCACTACCTTTTTTTACTATAACTAATGGTGCATTAATTAACCCATTATACACCGGTTCATTTGCCCACCCGACGGTCAGGAGGTAATTACCATACACTTTAGTTATGTGGGCCAAAGCTGATTTAATGGCAAATGGGGAAATGGAAATTATTAGCAGAATGAAAATAGAAACGGATGCAAGAGCTACAATTCTTGTTTTCATTTAGATTCAAGTAAATGATCGTATATTTATTGTCTTAACTTGACTGACCTAAATCTTGATATCGCTATCACTCCCACTATTGAGATTATCACTAATAATGCCGGCATTGGAAACTCTGGTACCTCTTGAATATTGTAGCCACTAACTATGGCGCGGTGGAGGTCAACGTGCGCATCTGTCATTATCGTATTTGCGTCGGCTTTGTTATTGAGGTCCTGTATCATCTTTGCAAGTCCAGCCGATATCTTGGCGTTAAAAGTAGACTTGTCGGGGTTCTTTGCAGCCAAGTCATTGAACATTTGCTGAGCTGCTGTTGCAAGACCTATCGAATTATAATATTTGTGTTGGTCAACAATGGTGACAGCCATTTGTTGCGTCGAACCCGTAGAACCGCTAGACACGCTACCGTTTATGTTCATCTGCGACATATCATTGAGATCCCCTGTAGAGTTGATTGCATCGCCATACTTCTCTAAAGCTTCTTTTAAGACAAAAGTTACTGCTAGTGCTTGGACGGTGGAATTTGAAAGCTTGTCTTTGTCTATTCTAACTGGAACAGCTTCGTCAAGATATCCGTTTAGCTGCGAGACATCAGCATTAACGGCAGCTTGGTTTCCAGATCTTGCATCGCCTATAGTAGCATTAATCGTGGCTGGAATCTCTTTTTGTAATAGCGTATTTCTCTCTCCCATTTCTCTCGTATCATTAGCATTCCAATACTCGTTGAGGGCATCAGCGTAGTAATCAATTGCATCCGGCTCTGAAACATGTTTTGAAATGAAATTCACTTCTGTTTTTATTTCTGCCACTTTGGCAAGAAATGATGCACTCTCATCTCCTCCAAAATTATGAGCTGATGCGTGCGGCGTGTAAATTAAACCAGTGGAAATAATTCCACCAATAACTAGGACAAGTACTCTATTATTCACAAACTTGGTGATATTTCTGTGTTTAAATATTTTGTAGTACAGTCGTCGAACACCAGAAATATAATAATTATAGAAATCTAGATGGTAAAAGATGAAAGGTTCCTAAATTGAAAGTCTAATTCTACTGTTGTACCACTTTTCTCGCAAGAGCAATATAGTTAGGCAAGAATAAAAAATGACAGATGAGAAGATTTGATCGTAGAACTACATTTCAAGTTGTCCTAATTATCTTTTTAATTTCCTCCGCGTTAATTGTTATTCCAAACCTTCCAAAATCTTATGCACATGCATACATAGACCACAGCATTCCTGCTTCCCTACAATCCTTGAACACACCTCCTTCGAAAATCGACGTTTACTTTAATGATCCCATTGATATCAAATATAGCCAGATACGAGTTTTGGACACTAACGGAAAAGAAGTTCAGGATCAGAATTTACATTACATAACCGATGATCAGAAGGCCGTTAGCATTTCTCTCCAGCCTGGGTTGTCAAATGGAATTTACACTGTAACAGCCAAAGTTCTAGATCAAACAGACGGTCATGTAACTGAAAACCCCTTTTTCTTTGCCGTGGGCCAAGCTGTGCCACCAAATCTAGCTAACAATGTGACATCTAGTATCTATCAGGAGATCTCTGTACCTGAAGCATTTGCAAGATTTCCTGCGCTTGTCGGGCAAGTCATGGTAGTTGGATCTACTTTTGCAACTCTATGGTTATGGAAGCCCATCTCGAGAATTTCTTGGTTACGAAATTCAATTGCAGAAACTCGAACCAAGATCGATATAGGTATGATGAAATTGACAGTGATTGGTTCTGTCGTTCTTTTGGCTTCAGGTTTTGCAATGATTGTAGTTCAGGCACATTCAATCAACGCTGGAATATTAGATGCCATTTCTACCAAATTTGGAAACATATGGATTCTAAGAATGATCGAATGCGCGGTGCTACTTGGAATCTCCTTAATAACATATTACAAAGTAAGAAACTCAAAATCACTTGCTCCAAGAGGTTTAGTCATGTCATTATTTTTCATAGGTGTTGCAATACTGGCAACAACAAGTTTGATCTCTCACGGTGCAGCTACTGGTCAGATGATTCCCTTAACATTAGATTTCATCCACAATATAGCTGCTTCTCTCTGGATCGGAGGGATTTTCTATATTGCGTTCATTATTCTACCGAATCTGAAGCAAGCCGTCAATGACACGGCCAACATATCATCAATCTCAATTATTATTCCGCGGTTCTCAATACTGGTTATTACTATACTTGGCTCAATAGCAGTAACAGGTCCAGTTCTGCTTTTCGTCCTTGAAAACAACATCGCATTAACACTTGCATCAACCTACGGCAAAGTACTTATCATAAAACTTTCTCTTGCATCAGCCATGTTGTGTCTAGGTGCGTACAATCAGACAGTAATTCACAAGCATGCATTCAAGGCCACAGTCATCTTGAACGCAAATCAGGATGATGCAATTAGCTCGGGCGCAGCTAATTTAACGCGAATTTTCTCACAATTTAGTAAAAGCACACAAATCGAAGCAATGATTGGAATAGCTTTGATTGCCTCCGTAGCAGTACTTGTCGATTCTGGATTACCGTCAAGTGAGTTTCAAAGTCAATTACAACTAATAAATGGACAAAGTGTCTTTGCTCTTGCTTCTACGGATAACACTCTAGGAAATGGTTTTTCAGAGACAAGGTTTGTCGAAAATGGAAGCAGAATAGTCTTATCAATTAACCCATTTTCTACAGGGAGTAATAATTTTAAAATTTCATTTTTGGATTCAAGCAAGAATCCAATTGATATGCAGTCAGTAAAGTTGAGACTTACACCGGTCGACCAAGAAATAGGATCAATCGCGCTAGATGCAAACCAAACATCTACTGGGGCATTTGTTGCAAATACCGATTTTGGACTTCCAGGACACTGGACGGTCAGAGTCGAAGGAGTACAAGACAAGGAAAATGCGCTCAATCTTGTAGCATCGTATGACTTACTTGTCAGACCAAAACTAAACGACTTGCTTGTAAAAATTTCTGAATTTAAAACCCCTGCAAACAGTACGCCAAAGTATCCAGTATATGATAATACTAGAAACAAGATATGGGTTGGTGACATTACATTCAAGAGTGGTAAGATACTTGAGTTTGATCTGGGATCAAACAAATACACAGAACACAAGATTGACGGATTAAACAGTATAACATACATGGCTTTAGATTCGCATGATACTCTCTGGTATATCGATTATCAGAGAAAGATTCTTGGACATTATAATCCAGATGATAACTCACACCAAGATTATCCAATTCCAAGTCAAGGAATTCTCACAAGCATTGCCATTGACAGTAACGATACTATTTGGATGACATCTACAAACATAGACACAGGCGCAGCCGAGATATTGAAATTCAACCATAAGGCATCTGAATTTAATTCAATAAAGCTAGATAACAAATCTAGTCCTCAGGATATAGCGATAGGCAACACTTTAGGCAAAATATGGATTGCAGAAGGAATCGGAAAAATAGCTAGTCTTGATCCAACAAACAACAAGATAACAGAGTATTCACCATCTGAGAAAAACTATACACTTGTGGACCCCACTGGTATAATTTTAGATTCCCAGACAGGAAAGATATACGTCTCAGAACACGAGGGTCATGCAGTATCAGTCTTTGATCCATTGCTTAAGACATTCAAGAGAATACCGCTTGATCCTAGTGGTCTACCCTATGGAATGGCGTTTGACAAATACCACAATCTCTGGATTGCGCAGCACACTATTGATAAAATTGCAATAGTTGATCCAAGGACTGGAGAGAGTATCGAGATAAATATTCCATCATCAAACTCCTCTGTACAATGGATAACACCTGATTCGCAAGGAAATATCGTGATTGCCGAGGAGCGGGCAGAAAAGCTTGGAACAATAACAATAACCGCAGGTCCGTCACAAAACAATTTTCCTAGTCAAACAAATATAGTTGCAGGAATTCCTAGATTAGGTTTTAGTTATGTTCAAGTAGTAGCCCCATCGATCACAGGATTACTAATTGTTGTGGCCTTTTTCTACTGCAAAGGTGTAATAGAGCTTAGAAAAAGCTCAGAGCAAGTAATTAAGATTAAGAATATTGAATAGAGAGCTTGAAAATGTCCAGTTCGTTGCTGCATGACATCGAGCGCACAGCAAGAACGGAGACAAATGAAGTCGATACGATTCGCTGCAAATAGAAATTCTCCATTTGGCAACATAAGTGAATTGATAATTCTACAAAGATAGCAGGTTATGCCATATTATTCTAGATAGCAATTCGTTGTTCGATGGTTGTACCAGTTCGTTTAAATTTCAAAAAGACCATATTTTATTGTGCTTAAAACCAACCCTCTATTGGAAAATAGGTCGAAGCTATTCACGCTAACCATCTTTGCCGTAATAGGAATCTTAGCTATACCTGTAATATTACCTCACATATTTCACAAGTTCCAGGTTTTCCATATACTGCTTCACCTTAGCGGAATTGGTTTGGCTGCCTTTCTCAGTATTGTATCTGTTATAGCCTACGCAAGAGTAAGGACAAGAAGGTTATTGTTTACGATGCTTGCTTTTTCCATATTTGTAGCATCGGAAACTCTTTCGCTAGTAGACGCCGCTTGGCAATATACATATTATCTTGGGGTATTCTCTGCTGGAGAAATAGGACATTTTCTCTCCCTTTGTACACTTGGGATGTTTGCAATTAGCGTCTTTAGGAGGGACTAAACATGAACAGAAGCTCTGAAATCGTTAGACTGATTGAAAAAAACCCTGGAATAAAATTTCGTGAAATAATGAGAGAAACCGGAATGAAAAACGGCGTTCTAAGCTATCATGTAAAAAAACTGGAAGAAGATGGAACCGTAAAAATAGAAAGAAAGTCAGGCAGAACTAGATTCTATCCTCTTTTTGTCACAAAGGAAGAATCAATTTTAATAAGAAATCTAAGACAGGAAACTCCACAAAGAATATTGCTTGCGTTACTCAATGATCAAAATCTTTCTTTCTCAAATATGGTTGAAAAAGTGCGTAAATCACCATCTACAGTTTCTACGTATCTTTCCCAATTAATTGAGGATAAAGTGATCGAGACCAAAAATACCTATTTTAAAAAAACATTCAACCTAAGGAATGTCGACGTGGTTAGAGAAATTATTCAAAAATATAACCCAATACTACTTGAAAGAACAGCGTATAACCTCGCTGATACTTTCTCAAGCTTATAATGAACACTATTTTGAAAAACCCATCACTATTTATTTAGAGTATAAGAATAAAGATGAGCGGGATTAATTCTTGTTCAAGCTAAAAGTAGTCCTTTTCCTTTTTCTAGTTTCAAATTTTCTATTTTTATCAGCAGCCTATGGTGATGGATTAGCGAGTGAGACGTTACCTCCAGCCATGATTGGGAACAGGAATGTGACCTTCTCAATTAATTCTTCGCCATTCTTAATTGACAACACTCATGTAGTTACACAAATCAATTTTATGCTAATCGATATAGACAGCCAGCAACCATTTCCTCAAGTCACCCTAGCTATCTCGGCTTTCAGAGCTGACAAGGCATTGTTTGGGCATGTTTTCAAAAGTGACAACGGTAATTTTCTCATAAATATGATACCTCAACAATCTGGAAATGTCTCAATTAATGAAAAAGGCGGATTCCTTTCTGGAATAATTGGACAACATAGCGGAAATTATGATGTGTCAGGTCCAGTTTTCAATTCAGGAGGTTTGTATAGATTCAAGATTCAGGTACTAACGATGGGTTCGTATGAGAATCAAGTCAGCAAGTCATACAGCGCCGCCATATCCATTCCTGTCACAAACTATTACCAAGTATATGACAATAAGTATGGAAAGCAAAATGTTACTGTAATTGCATATTATGATCAGATAAATAATTTCCGCTATGACCCTGACAAGAAATCTATGGGTTTTGTTATGCCATTTGATTGGTCTAATACCAACTTGAAGCAAGCTAGTGTAGTTCACCAAGAGATCAAGATACCAAAATCATTTGGTGATTTTATCGTTACAAAATATGATGCCTATGTTAACGGAATAAAACTACCTCAAAATGCCATCATTATAGATGATTATTCGTCAGATGACAGAATAGTTCATCTGATACTCTACAAACAAGAATTATCATATATGGCAAAACAACAACATGAATCCAAACCAGAAATGGATTTCTCACTTGCGTCAAGCAACGAGACTAGTTTTCCAATTCAACAATTTACTAGAAACGCACAGTATAAAGTGAGTCTCAGCTGGGATCCGCAGGAAGTTTTTCCAGGCGCAATAACAAATTTCAAGTTCCAGGTTTTGGATCCTTATTTATTTAATAAAACAGTGAACTCGATAGACTATGATTTCTCAGTAATAGAGGG
>MNJS01000046.1 GCA_001920395.1 Thaumarchaeota archaeon 13_1_20CM_2_39_20 | reverse complement strand
ATATAACCAGCTGCAGCCACACCAATGTGATCGTCTACTTGAAATATCTTTTGGGTGATTTCCGAGTTCTGCAATTTTCTTGGCTTTTCTTCTACTCCCAGAATGATTCCATCCTTGTTTTTGATTCCTATTGCAAGTGTACCTCTCCTTACAGTTTCAATTGCATATTCTACCTGGTAAAGTCGCCCATCAGGGGAAAAGACAGTAATTGCTCTATCATAACCTGCCGCTGCTGGAAGCATTTCAAAATTCTTACCTTTGAAGGTTTAATTTAAGTTTATACAAGTCAGAAATATGCACTTTGAGATCCCATTTTATGGTCATGAAAACATAAGATCACTTCATCCAAAAACAATAGAAATTACAACAGAACCAAATCTTACACTAAATGGAGATTGCATCATCGGAGTAAAGGCAAGTTGTGGTTGTAATGATATTCCTGACCGTCTGAAATCACTTTTGCAGAATTCTAAATCAGAAATATCATGCACAATAATAGTCAAAGAGCTAAAGTTTAAGATCAAAGGAAAAGGTAACGAAAAATTAACTTTGCTAAATCCACATGACATTGTAATTAGAAAGAGTTCATTTGTCTGTCCGCGCACTCTGGCAACGAACTGTGATGTGGCTTCCGATTCTTTACCTAGACAGATGGTGAAGCTATTGCGAAATCCTGATACGAGTGGAGTTTTTGCAATAGATGTAACTTGATCCATTTACTGTTTTTGTGATATCTTAGAACCGTTATTTTCAAACACTTTTGTCATTGCTCTGTTTACAATCTCTACCAGAATGTGTTCCTCATAATTAGAATCTGGTGTATCGATTTTTGTAGAGCATTTCTTCCGCATCTTTGCGGCAGTATTTTGTGATATGTTCTTTATTATTTTCTCCATCCTTACCGAAGTATCAGCAATTGTTTTTGAATATTCAATTTCAAAATTGGGTGGAAGTTTATGCCCAAGGACTCTAACCGATGTACCGTAATATTTCATGACTGCACCCCGAACCTCTTGCATCTTTACGATTTCGACTAACCCGGCATCCTTTAGAATATCTAGATGGTGTCTTATTGTTGTGGTGGCCTTTTTGTAACCGACCTTGTGCAATTCTTCTACAATCTTCTCTGTGGCCATCTGTTTATGGTACAATATCTGTAGAATTCTAATTCTGGCTGGATCATCTAATGCTTTGGCTTGCTCAGCATTAGTAGTAAGAATTTTGTTGATTTTGATTTCCTTTTGTAATAAGGTCGACATTTCTGATTTCAATCTTGATTTGACCTAAAAGATCATGGGATCAGAATTTTTTGTCCAATACGTAACTTTTTTTTACGTTACAACAAACCTCAGAAGAATCCAGAATTTTCACAAGCATTTCTATTTCTATAGTTGCAAATCTATCGAACTAATAGCATTACAATTGATTTACAATCATTATCATGATAATAGTAATATTACAAAAAACCCAACAGATTTCACAAATCATGGGTTTTGCTGTGGACAGGCGCAGCTGGCGGTTCAAAATTTGCCTTGACGGGCAAGACCGCGTTTAGGGTCTAAATCGATATTCGAGTTAAAGTTTGATTCCAGTAATACGTTCGTACGAAATTATGTATCTTGAAGACAGTTCCCTTCGTAGTTCATCAGGCAAATTTGGCGCAATTGGTTCTTTTCCCATCTTTCGTTCTTCTTCAAACTTCTGTTGATAACCATGCAATGTCAACCAATCACGAAGTAGCTGCTTGTCATAGCTCTCCTGAGTTTTCCCTATCTTGTAAGACTCTTTTGGCCAAATTCTGTATTCATCAGGCCCAATAGAATCACCTAGAATGATGTCGTTATTTATTTTACCAAATTCAAGCTTCAAGTCTGCAACAATAAATCCTGCATTATTTGCAATCTCCGTCATCTTCTCATAAATCTGAATTGATGTATGTTCTAACCAATCATATTCACTTGAGCTTACTAGTTTTCTCTCCAATGCGTCATTTTTTGTTATGGGAATGTCATGAGTTTCAGACTTTGTCGTAGGATCAAAAAGCGGCATTGGTAGCTTTGCCGCTATCGTGGTGTCAGATCCAGTCGGGATTTTTACTTGACCATCTTTCCATCTCTGAATCAAGCTGCCATAAAGATATCCACGCACCACACATTCAATTGGTATCATTTGCATTTTTTTGACAACTATCTTGTCTTTTGCTTCTGTTCTGAGGTAGTGATTTTTTACCGGTAATTTATTGAACCAAAATTCAGCAAATTTGCACAAGACTTCGCCCTTCCTGCTAATGTGATCCGGAAATTTGACATCAAATGCAGATACTCTATCAGAGAAATGAAAGAGCAGGTTACCATCAGTTAATTCGTATATATCCTTGACCTTTCCTGAACGCAGAAACCTCAATTAGGCGTCATTGAACTAGCTAGAATTTAAGTTGATGGACATCATGAGCCCATCATGCCCACCATCTTTGGGGCAGACCTGTACGGTTTTGTAACATTGACGCCCTGATCCGTTGTCACTGTAACCTCTTGGAGGTCGCTATTCGCTGGCGGTGATAAGAATTGCTTTTCTCCAGGGTTCAGGACTGGAATTATATCCGGTTTACTGCCACCTCCATAATTTACTCTTACATTAGTAAGTGGTTCAATGCCAGTATTTTGAACAGTCACATGTGTGTTTGTTACAAGGGATTGTTGGTCTATAAATGGGTCAAGGGAAAGCGAATACTTTTCTGCGGGTTTTGTTGCAAAAAACACAATCACCGCTATCGCTATTATTATCCCAGATGCTATGCCAGCTGTAGCACCCTTCTTCACATTATAAAATACTGACACACAACTATAAAGGCTATTTGTCGTCTTTACCTGGAATAACTGGCAATGTTGTCGTGGAAACTACATTTCGTATGGCTCTGATTTCTTTGGTAATTATTCTTGCAACTTCAGACCTCGTCTGCGCTTGTACCTTCACAAAGATATCATATTGGCCGTATGTTCCCATCACTTCTTTTACACCAGTAATTTTTAAGATCTCGCTCATGACTTCCATTTCGTGGCCTATTCTGCTCTTTACCAAGACAAATGCTAACTCCAAATCATTCACCTTTGATTTCTGCTCTGCTCTTAAACGTGGGTTTGATTCCTAAGGTGGAATAATCTCCAGAAGAGCAGGTAAAACACATCGAGCTTGCGTCCATCCCAACTGCATTAGCAAGGTTTTGTGCATCATTGTATCCAAGAAAATCGGCACCTATGATTTGTCTCACTCTTTCCGTTACTTCTTCGTTGGTATATTCCCTTCCGTCGCCCATAAACGTGACGAGCTCATCCTGCGATGGAAAATCAATTCCCGCGTAACAGGGAAACCTGATGGGTGGAAATGTAATCACCATACTAATTTTTCTTGCTCCTGCTCTTCTGAGGGCTTTTATGATAGCTTTTGAGCTCGTACCTCTAACCAAACTGTCGTCTACTACAACCACGTGTTTGCCGTTAATTACTTCAGTTATCGGAATAATCCAACGGTTGATTTCTACACGGTCGGCCTGGTGTGGTTCAATGAAACTTCGCAGTGGACCTTTTCGACTATATCTGTCCTTTAGCAGGCCTTCTTCAAAGGGAATTCCCAGTTCTTGTGCATATCCCAAAGCTGCAGGCCTCGCAGAGTCTGGAACCGGAATTACGATATCTGCATCCTTAATTGGAAATTTTTTTGCAAGAAATCGACCAATCCTTTTTCTTGCCATATAGATGTTTGACCCTTCCATCATACTAGAAGGATGAGCAAAATAAGTGAATTCAAATGAACAATGCGCGGGAACCTTCTTCTCTGAAAACATTTCTGATTCCAATCCTGCTTCACTGATTTTGATTAGCTCGCCAGGTTTAACATCTCTCACAAGTTGCGCTCCTACTGCGGCAAGCGCGACAGACTCTGATGCCACAATGTATGAGTTGTTATCTTTTCTATAACCAATAACCATGGGCCTAAAGCCTCTTGGATCACGCGCAGCATATACAGCATTGTCATCTGAAACAAAAGTAAAACAAAATGAACCTACCATCTCGTTTTTCAAGACAGAAAGAGCGCTTCCTAGTTTACCATTTTGAGACATCAACGAGACCAGTCTCTTTGCTGCTACTAATGTATCACTTACATTCTGAGGAGTAAACGTACAACCGCCTACCATACCCGCCAATTCCTCAACGTTTGATATTGTTCCATTATGGGCAATACACAAGTCTTTCACTTTCAATGGCTGGGCATTTTCCAAGTTGCTCTTTCCGATAGTTGAGTATCTAACATGACCTATGGCTGCATGTGACGCATATTCTTTGGTAATCTTGTCAAATTCCGATACTGCCCCAGAGACCAATCCTAGCTGTTTGTATGGGTTTTTCTTTGGAACTGCAAGACCCCAGGCCTCTTGGCCTCTATGCTGGAGTGCCCTTAATGAATCGATTATCATCGGAATGATATTGACTCCATCTAGACTAAAAATTCCAACTACACCGCAGTTTTCTTTAACCATGATTTACTAGCAGCCCCAACGAGTCTAACCATTTTTTTTGTGCCTTATCAACCCTTACACTGATCAGAATCTTCTTGCCGTCTTTGAAGTCAATATTAGAACCTGAAAATCTGCCAATAATTTCATATACCGTACCTCGGTTTTGAAGTATCGATTTTATATTTTTGATATGTTTTGGATCGATTACTAACAAATATCTAGAATGAGATTCTGAGAACAGTAGCTCATCGGTTCTAAGTTTCTGTGCAGGCACTTTATCAAGAGAAACCACACATCCAATCTCGTTTCTAATGCATATCTCCGAGACAGCTACACAGAGGCCACCCTTGGAACAATCGTGTGCATCCTTTACCAGATCTTGAGTTATCAGTTCCAATACATTTTCCTGATTATTTTTGGAGGATTTCATGTCTACAACTGGGCATTTGCCTCCGATTATTCCATGCACATGCTCATAGTATTCAGAGCCTCCAAGTTCGTCCTTGGTTTCTCCAATCAAGACAAGAAGATCGTTTCTCTCTACTTTCTTTGGAATTAGTGGTCTGTTCTCTACGAGTCCCAATACACCTATGAGTGGCGTAGGCTTGATCGGTCCTGTATCAGTCTCGTTGTAAAGACTTACTTTTCCGCCCACACATGGAATACCAAAATATTTTGCGTACTCCGTTATTCCTTCAAGCGATTCTTTGAATGTCCAAAATATTTCAGGATCTTCAGGATTTCCAAATTGCAAATGATCTACCATTCCTATTGGGATTGCGCCGGTGCAGACTACATTTCTGCATGCTTCATCAAAGCAACCCATAGCTCCATGACGAGGATCTATGTAACAATGCTTAGAATTTCCGTCAATCTTAGCAGAAAGAAACTTGTTATTATCAAGTCTTAGGACAGAGGCGTCGCTTCCCGGTTTTATGACAGTTCTTATGCCTACTTCGTGATCATATTGAGTGTATACCCAATGCTTACTTGCAATATTTGGATTTGCAAGCATTTTCGATAGTACCTCAGATAGGTTCTTTGGGACGCTAGGTTTCTTGACCAATTTTATATTTTCAAGATATTTCGGCTTTGATACTGATCTATCAAGAAGAGGAGCGTTTGCAACCACTGGGCTTGGAAGTCTTGCAATGGTTTCCTTTTCTACTTTTACTTCCATCATGGAATCATCCGTCACACGACCAATCACTGAATATGGAACATGGAATTTTTCACAAATTTGTTTCAGGAGCGGTAATTTTTCCGAGTCTGTTATGACTAGCATCCTTTCCTGAGATTCAGAAACCATCAGTTCTGAAGGAGACATGTTCTCTTCCCTTTTGTGGATTAATGATACGTCGAGTTGAATTCCAACTGATAAGGCATCTGCTGTTTCTGAAATAGCACATGATAAACCTCCCCCTCCCAAGTCTTTC
The DNA here is from genome assembly GCA_001920395.1 of Thaumarchaeota archaeon 13_1_20CM_2_39_20. Classification (GTDB taxonomy): domain Archaea; phylum Thermoproteota; class Nitrososphaeria; order Nitrososphaerales; family Nitrosopumilaceae; genus Nitrosotalea. The sequence continues at coordinate 11,531 of MNJS01000046.1, read as the reverse complement.
ATTGCCTTTATGCAGTTTTGATTTCTTGCTTCAAGTATGGCTTCGATTAGGAGCTTCTCAATAAATGGGTCTGGAATCTGAACAGCAGAGCGATTCTCTGCTTCTAGCTTATCCGACGCAAACTGTGCGCCTCCAATTCCATCCCTGCCAGTAGAACCACCAATTAAGACGACAAAGTCTCCGTTGTCTGCACGATTTCTTATCAGCTTCTCTTTTTTTCCAAATCCTATTGCGGCAACATCGACTAGCGCATAATTTGTAAAACATTTGTCAAATTCAATTTCACCACCCACCGTGGGTATTCCAAGACAGTTTCCATAATCGGCAATCCCTCTTACAGCATTTCTGAACAGCCAGCGTGCATGCGTGTCCCTTTCAATTTCACCAAATCTTAAACCATCAAGGATGGCAATTGGTCTAGTTCCTACTGACAAAATATCTCTTATTACCCCTCCCACACCAGTGGCAGCACCACCATATGGCTCGACCGCAGATGGATGATTATGACTTTCTATATGTATTGTAACTACGTATCCATCTCCAACGTCTAGGACGCCAGAATCATAACATGGGCCAGAAATCACCCTCTTGCCTTCTTTTGGCAAAATTTTCAAATGTTTCTTTGAAGATTTGTAAGAACAGTGTTCTGACCACTCTGCAGCTACAATCTGTAATTCTAGGGGATTTGGCCTCCGTCCTATCTTTTTTTCAAGATACTCAAACTCAGGCCGAGTCAGACTCATGCCGTAACGCCCAAAGTATTTAGCAAAGACTCAAAGATCAACGACGCTGGCTTTGAGTTTCTTGGATTGATTATTTGTTCGGCAGATCTTTCAGGATGTGGCATCATTCCAACAACATTTCCTTCCGTGTTACATATACCAGCTATTCTCATTGAAGCCCCGTTGATCTCTTCAGCATAAGTGAAAACAATTTGGTTATTCTTCTTCAATAATTTCAGTGTCTCTTCATCTGCATAATAGCGTCCTTCCCCATTGGCAATTGCAATAGGGATTCTTTGGTTAAGCTCCAGTTTGTTCGTAAACGGCGTCTTATTGTTCTTAACTATGATTTCAGCCCATTTACAGATATAGGTCAGGGACGTATTTTTAAGGAGCGCCCCTGAAAGAAGACCTGCCTCGACGAGAATCTGAAATCCATTACAAACTCCAAGAATCGGCATTCCTCTTTTTGCCATCTTTTTGACTTCCGCTATTATAGGACTGTGTGCAGCAATTACACCAGCTCTTAATCTATCCCCATAAGAGAATCCGCCAGGAAGTACGATTGCATCTATATCCTTTGGCAATGAATCCGTGTGCCATACAAGTTGAGAGTTTAGCTTAAAGACATCAGCAAGAACATGATGCATGTCCCGATCACAATTACTGCCAGGAAAAACGATTACAGCAACTTTCACAATTTCCCTTACTCTCAAGCGTTATTAAATCGAATCGAATGAAATCGTTTTGTCAAATGGAATTGACTAAGAATAAACAACCAAAGAACCTGCCTATCCGATAATCTATTATTTAATGGTATAAATTAACAGGTCGTTTTTTATTGGATAAGTTAGAATTTCCTATTTAGATTGTTATTAAAATAAGATTTAATCACGCTCGCTATTCCAGCAAGAAGGGTATCATTTTATACTCTCACTCCCTGAATCCTTATTCAGGTTTCATTCGCAGAGATTGAATTGGGTGCGAGTCCGATGGTCTTTGAACTGACAGTCAGTCCGAGCACCGACAATTTTGTGAAAACAATTTAACAAAAAATGCGCAGTAAGCTCATCGGAGTAGCTACAAAACTCGTTTCCCAATTTTTTATTTTAATTGAATTACAACTGAGCTACTGACTGACCAAATACGGTGGATTGCGTGTAATACTTTAGTTGTCTATGGACATACGGGACTCAGGCCATTGGGTGAAGGAAGACTACCAGTATATGTACCTCCACAATGTTCATAGATGATACTAGTATTGTCAACGGTACCAGAGTTGGAGATGCTGCCACCGGAGAGATTATGAACCTTTCCACCACTGTAGTTTTTGATGGTATCACCAGAATTGTTGGTGATTGTACCAGAGTTGGAGATGGTGCCGTAGGAGTTTAGAGTACCAGAGTTGGACATGGTGCCGTCTGAGTTGTTGGTAATGGTGCCACCGTTGCCGAGGTAGCCAGAGTTGTTGAGTGCACCAGAGTTGGAGATGGTACCAAGATTCTTGAGGTAACCGGAGCTTGAGATGGAAGCACCTGAATTGATTGTAAGTGTTACACCTGAATTGATTGCAAGGGTGACACCGGATGGTACATTGACTGGAAAGCTTACTGTATAGCTTGATGACAATGTTGTATTTGGAATTGTTACTGGATCTGAGATTGTTCCAGTGTTTGTAATTGAGGTCAGAGCAGATTTGATTGTGCCTGTGCCTGAGATGGTACCTGAATTTGATATGGTACCGGCGTTGATAATGGTGCCCAAGTTAGAGATGGAAATACCAGAGTTGATTGTAAGTGTCTGACCTGAAGGGATTGTGAAGGTGACGCCTGATGGTACAATCAGTGGAAAGCTTGGCGTATAGCTTGATGACAATGTTGTATTTGGAATTGTTACGGGATCTGAGATTGTTCCAGTGTTTGTAATTGAACTCCTGTTAAAATATGGAGTAGAGAGTATCTTGCCTGTCCCTGAGATGGTACCGGAGTTGATTATCTTGGCATCGCTGCTGTTGTTGTACACGTTGTTAATGATAGTACTAGTGTTGTTAATGGTACCAGAGTTGGAGATGGTACCACCGGAGAGGTTGTTGATCTTGCCGCCGCTATAGTTCTTGATAGTACCACTGCTGTTGTTGGTAACTGTACCAGAATTAGAAATTGTACCATAGGAGTTGATGATACCAGAGTTGGTGATGGTACCGCCTGAATTGATGGTAATAGTGCCACCGTTGCCGAGGTAGCCAGAGTTGTTGAGTGCACCAGAGTTGGAGATGGTACCAAGATTCTTGAGGTAACCGGAGCTTGAGATGGAAGCACCTGAATTGATTGTAAGTGTTACACCTGAATTGATTGCAAGGGTGACACCGGATGGTACATTGACTGGAAAGCTTACTGTATAGCTTGATGACAATGTTGTATTTGGAATTGTTACAGGAACTGTGATTGTTCCAGTATTTGTAATTGAGGCCAGGACAGATGTGATTGTACCTACACCTGAAATTGTACCAGCGTTAGAGATGGTACCAGAGTTGGTGATGGAACCACCTGAATTGATTGTAAGAGTGACACCTGGATTGATTGTAAGAGTGACACCGGATGGTACATTGACTTGGAAGCTTGCTGAATAGCTTGATGATAATGTTGTATTTGGAATTGTTACAGGAATTGTGATTGTTCCAGTATTTGTAATTGAGGCCAGGACAGATGTGATTGTGCCTGTGCCTGAAATTGTACCAGCGTTAGAGATGGTACCGTAGTTGGTAATGGCAGCACCGTAGTTGGTAATGCTGCCTCCGGAGTTATTGATTACACTACCACCTACACGGTTGATGAAGGAGCTCCCGTAGTAGTTGATCGTGCTGCCGTAGTTGGAGATTGTACCAGAGTTATAGACAGTGCCTGTGCTGAAAATGGTACCTCCGGAGTTGTTGGTGATAGTACCGCCAGAATTGTTGGTGATAGTGCTGTGATTATCGATCTCACCGCCGTTGATGGTAATGGTGCCAGAGTTGATGATGGTGTTGGAGTTGATGGAACCACTGAAGATGGTGATGGCGCCAGAGTTGGTGATGGTGCCGGGGCTGTTGATTGTGCCAGAGTTGTTTATGGCACCAGAGTTGTTAAAAGCACCTTGAGAGTTGATGATACCAGAGTTAGTAATGGTACCGCCAGAGTTGTTAGTGATGGTACCACTGGAGGTGTTTTGTATGCTTCCAGAATTGGTGAGGGTACCGTAATTGATGATAGTGCTGGTATTGTAGATGTCACCGTTGTTGGTAATGGTACCGGAGTTGGTGATGGTGCCGGGGTTGTTTAGGTGATTCTGGTTGGTGATGGTACCAGAGTTGGTGATGGTACCGATGTTGGCGACAACTGAAGTAAATACTACTGTTACGCCAGAAGCTATAGACAGTGAATTGCCACTGCCGATTATGATACCGCCAATGGTGCAGGTATTCGTTCCAGAATCCCATGAACCATCCAATAGCTGGCATGAGTTTTGATCAGAGATTGTAAAGGATGTAATGAGAGCATTGCCAGAGATTGAGATTCCAATATCAGAAAGAAGGCCTAGCATGATAATGGTACCTGAGTTGGTTATGGTACCGTGATAAGTTTTGGGGACAGAGTTGTCGATGTTGCCAGTGTTGACGATCACACCGCCGGCATTGTTGGTAATAGGCCCCGGGTTATCGAGGTGGCCGGAACCGATGGCACCGGTGTAGATGTTACGAATAGTACCAGAATTAGAGATGGTACTGAAGTTCGTGATTTTGCCGTAGTTGTTGATGAAACTGCCGGAGGTGTTGTAGATACCACCACCGTTCTCGAAGGATCCGTAGTTTTTTATGGTTCCGCCGTTGTTGGTGATGGTGCCAGGGTTATAGATGGTGCCGAAGTTGTTGATGGTGCCAGAGTTGACGATGTTACCGCCGCCGGAATTGTTGTTTATGGTACCGTAGGAGTTGATGGTACCAGAGTTGGTTATGGTACCGCCGGAATTGTTGGTTATGGTACCATAGTTGTAGACGATTGTGGTAAATACTACTTTTACGCCAGAAGCTATAGACAGTGAATGGCCACTGCCGATTTTGAGAGCACCAATGGTGCAGGTATTCGTTCCAGAATCCCATGAACCATCCAATAGCTGGCATGAGTTTTGATCAGAGATTGTAAAGGATGTAATGGGGGCATTACCAGAGATTGCACTACCAGAAAAAAGGCCTAGCATGATGATGGTACCAGAGTTGGTGATGGCACCACCGGAGGTGTTAGCGACTACACCGGTGTTAGTGATGGTACCGCCGGAATTGTTGGTGATATCGCCTGAGGTATTGGAGATAGTGCCGTTGAAGGTGTTGGTGATAGTGTCGTTGTTGTTGATTATACCGTAGTTGTTGATTATACCGGAGCGGTGACCGCCGTTGATAATGGTATTGTAGTTGGTAATGGTGCCATAGTTGTCTATGATTGTATCTGTAGAGGGACCGCCGCTGATAATGGTACCGTGGTTGGTAATGGTACCAGAGTTAGTAATGGTACCGCCACTAATTCCAAGAGTAATTCCACTTTCGACAGTAAGTGAATCACCGCTATTTAGTGTGAAAGAGATGTTCGTAACCGTACATGTGCTTGTACTTGGATCCCAGCTCGGATTACCAGAGGGCAGCGACAAGCATGATGCCTCGTCCTTAATATCAATGATCGCAGCGGCATGTGCGTCATGAATTGAAACTGGCAAAACAAATACCAAAACTGCCAAAGCAAAAACTAGCGATAGCCTGTGATTCACAAAGCTGCTAGCTTTTACCAGATTTACAATATCCCTTTGGCATCATCAATGCCTAAAAACATTGTGCATATGCAACTCTACGGGCTGTTCAAGGAGGATACATTGTGATGGAATTAGTCCAGATCCTCACAGATCCGAGTACTGTAAGGCTCGTTACAAGGTTCTGCCTTAATTTTTTAAAATCAGTAGACTCACTTGTAAATAGGAACTGGTATTCCTCCAAATATCAAGACAAGTAACAGTATGGCTATTATGCCCGCTATTATCAGAGGAATCAAGAACCGAAAAATTGCTAGCGCTATTATTGCGATAAGAGCAATTACGAGCAGAGACAGCGTCGATCCTTTGAAAGGAAGTATATCAATTACAACCAGCAATATCAATTTTGAAGCAAGAATAATAGAAATCATGTCATAGAAAGAATATAATTAATAATTATTCTTTCTCAATCATAATGTTTTCATGAAAGTTGTGGATTTGGACTTTCACAGGCCTGAACCCAATAGGATTTGAAAACCAATTCAATGTACCTAATGCTTTGAGTAATCTATACCAGGATTACGAATTATTTTCAGTTAGTTTATTTTAAATGCAGACGTCATATTTTCAGTTAGTCTTTTACAAGACATACACAGGTTCATCAGTATCAAAAAGTATCTTGACAAGGATGTCTCCGATAGAAGAAATCAGGAACATGGACATAAATTGAGCTGGACGATAACAGGCAACAGAATTAAGCAAGAAATTTCTAATACTTTTCCCTCAGATGAAGCTCTGGCAGAATTGGATGATATCATTAATGAATACATACATGATCAGAGAGAACAAGAGATGATCAGACTGTTAAAAGAAAATCTTAAAAAAGGACAGAGCCATGAAGCAACTATAAAGTAGATTAACGATACGTGTATTCTACCTGACTTCAGTCCCGTATCAGATTACGAAGATAATTTAGCTAAATTCTATAAACTACCGCGCATTAGTATGATAAAACAACATAACGCAAAGGGAGGACCAGCTTAATCTTAGTCACATATTTGCTATTGGTCCTTTTTTGTCCCGTTAAGAATAGATGTGAATAAGCTTTTGCAGTCCTAGTGTTTTTCGTGTGAAACCTCTTGTCAAGGATGAGTGCTAGGCGGCCCATGCTGACCCTGTGGAGTGTGTGAATCCTGTTTCGCGTGTTGGGTCTGTGGGGCTTGTGCACCAAATGTGTTGTGTGCCGGCGATTGAGCTGACGATTCGTTTGATCCTGTGTTGCTTGCAGTACCGTTTATGTTAGCAATAGCCGTCTCGATTCCTCTCTTTCCATTCTCACCTATTCCCTTCAAATGTTCAAGCGCAGTCCTGAGGCCTTGAAGTCCGTTTTTTGTCGCGTTCTCGTTTATGTGTCTCATTGCCATTTCTTTTTCTTGTTCGGTTACATGCATGCCCTCCGCTTCATGTCTTAGAACAATAATGTTTTCTCTGAATTGTCTGAATAATTCCTGAAATTGTTTTCTTTCATCTTGATATTTTTTATGGATTGATTTCATAGTTGCCTTGCACTCATCTATAATCTGCGATTTTGCATCAGAAGTAGCATTTTGAATTTTTTCATGACACCCTTTAATTGCATTAAGTGTTTCTTCTCTTTGTTGCTTGAAAAGAGCGTTAGCGTTGTGCACAAAAGCTGAAACCAGTTGACCCATGTTAGTGGCGTTGGTTGAAGTCTGGTTAAGGGAGCTAAGAGCGGTCTGGTTTGTAACACTCGTATCAGTGTGTGCAATCTCTGCTTCTGAGAATCTAATCGGATAAACCAAGATGCTAACCAGCAAGAGTGAAAAGAGAATTACATGAGTTCTTTTTTTCATTTGAATTTTTGTTTGACAACTATTGTTATTAATATTTGGTAGAAATTGATTGTTTCCTTATAGATATCAGTATAGATTTGTCTGTTACGGACAACATGTGATTTCATAGGATGACTGAGGAAGGAAATTTCCAGAGAAAATTGGTAACGAAGGGTCGGGTTGTGCTAAATTAGCTCAAATCACAATAAATGTAAAGGTTTGATGGTACCAAGGCTTGTAGCTTCGTAGTCTTCTATATGACTACGAATACTAACGCGTAATCCTATATCATACTATGAAGTCGAAAGTTGAGTGATAATTCACGATAAGCGGTGCGATTAAAAGCACTAATGGATTAGCTAGTAGATCAAACGTAAATATTCCAGGTGATAAATTATACTAATGATAAGAGTACCACATCTTGTAATAACAACGGTATTAGCTGCAGGAATTTCTCTTGGTACATTGACTTTTGCAGGCGCATATGCTATGCCTGATATCTTCCTAAAAATAGATGGAATACCTGGAGAATCAACAGATGACAAACATAAAGACTGGATCGAAGTATTGTCTTTCGATCACGGTGTTACGCAAAAAAAAGAATCTACTTGCTCTACTACAATATCTCAAGACAGATCAACATTTTCTGATTTTACCGTTGTCAAATCAGTAGACAAATCCTCGCCAAAACTATCCTTGGCATGTTCAAATGGTGATCACATGCCACAAATGACTATAGAAATTTGCAAAGATGTTAGCGACAAACCATGTTACAAGAAGTACACATTCACTGATGTAATAATTTCTGGAATACAAACAACTGGTTCTGGCGGCAGCATACCAAACGAGTCAGTTAGTTTCAACTATTGCAAAATGGATTATACTTATACTGTGACTAATCCCAAAACAGGAAAATCTACCGAAGTTAAAACCAGTTCTGGTAGCTGTGGTGACAATTCACATAGAAATGGTCCAAAAAATGTTGGAAGCGGTGTTCCAGACCCTATTAGAGACTGTATTTTACAACAACTAAACGATCCAAAATATGCTCATGTAGGAGTAGGGCGCTGTATTCAAAAACTATGATATTCCCAGTTGCTGATAGCATGAACGAAGTGGATTCTCTTTTGACTCTTTGTGGGTAAATTCGTTTGCAGACAAATTATGCTCCAAAAGGGCTACTATCCTGAGAATATTTTCTCTGATTATATCGTTGCGTAGTCTTGTATAGGATTACGCGAACCAAATAGCATTAAGTTTAACATACTAACAATGATATTGGAATTTATGAAAAGAAATAAGGCACTAATTTTAGTTGCGGTAACAGTAATTGTTATCTCCACATTGACTTTTATCTCAATTACCAAACCTGAATCTAACACAATACCAAGCACACCACAAGCTGTTCAATCTACAGATAAAACAAATCAAAATCCTTCTACGATGATACCTTCCATTACCCTATCCTCAGACAGGGCAAGTGCTGGAAGCATGATACTAGTATCAGGCGGAGGATTTGTGCAATCCGCCCCCCTTCAAATCACACTTCCTGATAATTCAGTAGTCAATGTAACAACAAGTCCTGGAACATATGTCTCTACTCTTGGGGTATCAAGCAAATACGGCACTGATAACTCTCATTTCAGTTATCCTCAAGGTGTAGCACTTGACAGCTCTGGAAATATCTATGTTGCAGACAGAGGTAATGACAGAGTACAGAAATTCTCGAGCTCTGGAGAGTATTTGTTAACATTGGGCGTGTCAGGCACATCCGGTATTGACATTTCCCATTTTAATACTCCTGTAAGTGTAGCACTTGACAGCTCTGGAAATATCTACGTTGCAGATACCTACAACCACAGGATACAGAAATTCTCTAGTTCCGGAGAATACCTGATGACACTGGGTGTGTCAGGTAAATTCGGTACTGACAATGCTCATTTCAGTTATCCTGAAGGTGTAGCACTTGACAGCTCTGGAAATATCTACGTTGTAGATACCTATAACCACAGGATACAGAAATTCTCAAGCTCTGGACAATACTTGTCTACTCTTGGCATGTCAAGTGAATTCGGTACTGACAATGCTCACTTTTGTTATCCTGCGAGTGTAGCACTTGACAGCTCTGGGAACATCTATGTTGCAGACAGTGGTAATGAAAGGATACAGAAATTCTCAAGCTCTGGCCAATACATGTCTACACTTGGTGCGTCAGGACCATACATGTCTAGTGGCATGTCAAGCAATTACGGCTCTGACAATTCCCATTTTAATACTCCTGAAAGTGTAGCACTTGACAGCTCTGGAAATATCTACGTTGCAGATACCTACAACCACAGGATACAGAAATTCTCAAGCTCTGGAACGTACATCTCTACTCTTGGGGCATCAGGCAAATATGGGTCTGACAATTCTCATTTTGGTTATCCCGCAAGCGTAGCACTTGATGGTTCCGAAAATATCTACGTTGCAGATTTTGATAACAACAGAGTGCAGAAATTCACACCAAAAGGATCATTTGAAAAATACGTTACAATTCCATCTGCCGCACTTGGTACCTATGTCATATCGGCAACTGATGGAAAAAACTCTGTAAGCTCCCCATTTTCACTGGTGTCTCAAGAGATGTCTGCAAACAAGCCCGTACAGACAATCACAGGGTCTGGAAACGCAAGCACCACCTTTGCCTCCTATCTGTTATCACATGGGATCTCTGTCAAGGACGCCATACAGAAATCCGCTGGACCTGTAAACGCAAGCAACACGTTTGCCTTTTTCTTGTTATCAAATATAGCTCAAAATGACACAGGTAACATATTCTTCTCGCCATACAGCATATCAGACGCATTCTCGATGGCATACGAGGGGGCTAGGGGAAATACAGAGAGCGAGATCCAGTCAGTCTTCGGGTTTGCAGATAGGGAGACCCAGAGGGAGTCTATCAAAGAACTTGATTCCAAGATAAACAGTCCGGATGCAAACTATACTCTAAATATTGCAAATGCACTATGGGTCCAAAAAAACTATCCAATACTAAAAGAATATTCTGATTCATTACAAAAGTACTATTCTGCAAAAGCAGAGAACCTTGATTTTGAAGGCAACCCGGATGGGTCTAGAGTCGTAATCAACAAGTGGGTAGAGAACAAGACAGCCCAGAAGATAAAAGACCTCCTTGCTGAAGGTTCGATAACTGGTTTCACAAGAGTTGTTCTTACAGATGCGGTCTACTTCAAGGGAACATGGTTCACCAAATTTGATGAATCACAAACAAGGGATGCGGATTTTTCAGTATCCAAAAATGATGTAACCAAAGTTCCAATGATGCATGTAGAGACCGGATTTAAGTATCTTGAAGATGATAACTTGAAGATACTTGACATGCCATACAACGGAGGAAAGCTGTCGATGATGATAATTCTACCAAAGGATAATTACTCGAATAATCTTATCAGTCTGCTATCTTCAGATAAGCTGAACCAATGGAAGAAAAATCTTGCAGTAAAAGAGGTATCAGTGCACATGCCCAAGTTTATGCTTCACACTAAGTACAAACTTAATGAAAACCTCGCGGAGATGGGAATGCCATCGGCTTTTGATTGGGCCCTAGCTGATTTTTCAGGAATTACAGGGTATAAGGACCTCTATATCGATGGTGTATATCACAAGGCATTTGTAGATGTGAATGAGAAAGGAACTGAGGCCGCAGCTGCAACTGCCATAGTGGACAACACCGTCATGTGTGGGGGCACTTGTGGGGTTCAACCTATAGAATTCAATGCGGACCATCCTTTCGTTTTCCTCATTTATGACAATGATAATGGTTTGATCTTGTTTATGGGCGAGGTAGTAAATCCGTCAGCTGGGTAATTCAGAATCTTCGTAGTCCTATATCAGACTACGAAAAATTATCTGTCTATTTCGTTGAATTATTTTGAGAAGAATGAGATCTAGTAGAGATTAAAATTATAAATATGGATTTCACAGCTTTTACAAAGAAAAATCTTCTGTAAGAATCTTACAATGAATTTTTAGGCAAGTTCTAATAACTGTTTATCATATGCACATTGACAAGTCAAAGGCGATAGCATTAGCACTAAGATTTTTCGAACAACAAAATTCAGATGTGTCTCTGAAAGATGCTATCATGGAAAATATCTGAAAGATGCTATCATGGAAAATA
>MNJS01000022.1 GCA_001920395.1 Thaumarchaeota archaeon 13_1_20CM_2_39_20 | reverse complement strand
ACTATGTTTAATGGATTCATCGATAGGTTAGGGTCTTTTAAGAACTTGTCAAATGCATTAAGATACATGCAATCCGATATTGTTTCAACAATAATTACTGGTCTTGAGTTGAAGCCTATCTGTCTATCCATTATGGATTCGACAATGCCCCGTGACAACCCATACAATATTGGAATTAGAGTCTGCTCATCTGCGTTCCAATAGTCATAATAAATGCGACTCAGGTGCTTTCTCTTATCAAGCTCCACTACAAGTAGATTGCCCTGCGTATAATCGAATATCATGAAAGGTGAATGAGTAGCATAAAGTATCTGATTCGAGCCCGCTAGACCTTTTAGAAGATCTGATATTCCTCTCTGTTGAGCTGGATGCAAGTTTCGTGCGGGTTCATCAAGTAATAATATTGCTTCTTTTAGCTCTGCTTTCTGGGTCTCTGCAGCAAAATTTACGATAAACGAAAATGTCCACTTGAATCCTTCCGCTCTCCTATTTAAGAGCCCGGTGTTTGTAACTGTGCCATCTTTGTGAACATCCGATATGACAACACTCAATACATTTCCTGGATTCCATCTAAGCTCGACGTGAATCGGATCACCCTTCCATGCTGGATTAAGTCTGTCGCTGAGTTTTCTGCTTGCAGTGTGCAAGAGTTTTATCAACCTTGAGGGGCTATTCTGAACCTCCTCAAGTTTGTCTACATCGAGCTCAGCCAGATAAAATAGGTTCATCACAGTCTCCGCTTTATCAAATTCTTCTACATACTCGAGTCCTTTTGGTCTGATCCCTTTTGTTTCTCTGAGGAATTCCTCAAGATCAATATTTCCAAGTATCTTCTTGTAATCAGAAAAGTAAACAAAACGAGGGTGTAGTCTGTCCTCGATAAAATTTTCTAACGCAGATCGCTCGCTTGTTCCTACGAGCAAATTATCAAATATACTGTCTAGGTCTTGGTAGATCTTCTTCCACTCAGAAATTACTTTTTGTTCTTCAGAAGCAATCAAGTAAACATTGTTATTAAACTCGGCCATCATATTCATAAAGACATCCCTTGTCCTAGGTGGCGGAGAGCTTAGAAATTTTGTATCTAGCCTGATTTTTACGGGATTCGGCATGGATGCTACAAAATCCTGTATTCTATCCACAAAGTTTTCCCAGGAATTAAGCCTCTTGCTTGCCTCTCCACTTATTTTTATCTCTCCAAAGTCGTACTGTACCTTAGCATTTTTGTTGGATCTGTAAATCCTGACTCTTCTTATATCTTGTAAATTTGGGAATTTTTCTTGAATTAAGGCAGTTTCTTTCTCACTTAGCTCAAAGTTGCCTTCGACTAGGTTTAATTCCGACTTGAGTTCTCCCGACATTTCATCACAGAGATCTAATTCTGAGACCTTTGCATCTTTGTTAAGCAACGTAAGAGCTTCAAGGATCGCCGTCTTGCCACTCTCGTTCTTGCCTACAAATGCAGCCAGATCTCCAACTTTGATTTCGCCAGAATCATGAATACAACGAAAAGCACGAACTCTAAATTTCCTTAGTCGCATCTAGCCGCTATTGCCGAATCTATGATTTAACTCATTCGTCAAAATTATCATGGAGTTGATTTTTTCCACCAAATAGATATAAGGGAACTAGGGCGGTTAGATTACAAAATGGCAGTCAAAAAAATTGCTTACCTCGTTTTTGTATTTCCCGTTATCATATCAATTATACTTGGCGGATACGTTCTATCTGATGTTTTAGGGCAACCAGATAGACAGCTAAACATGTGGCAGTTCAAGTTCAACACCCAGCCTGTTCAAGAAGGTGATAAGAGCATCAGAATCCTAAATCTTCTTAATTCATACAATACATCGACACCATTGAATCTTACCATTAGAGTCAATGACACAGCTTTCGACTGCGGAGATTTGTATATCACAATATATGACTTGAATATTTCACCAAACCAAGTAGTAGCTCAGAACGCCTACTTTTCACAATGCTTTGCTGAAAACAATTCGTCTCTCTCAATTAATGACGTATTCTCACACCCTGTGGTTAAACCTGGCTCATACGAGGTCATGGCAGAAATGAAAGATAAGACAAATCAGAATAGCATAAAGGTAACAGCCAACTTTAGAGTCCAGTAACCAAATTATATGTTATTATATTGCGTTTGTCATCCTATTCATGAGGAATAACGTTATTGTTATTGAAGGGCAATTATGGCTAAAAAAAAGGAAAAGAGATTAGCAAAGAAAGTAGTAGAAAAAAAGAGGCCTCCCAAGGCAGACAAGAAAAAAAGTCTACCTGAGAAGAAAAAGAAATCTGACAGTCCAGAAGAAGATATCGAAGAGATTTCAGAAAAGGAGATAGAGAATTTCCAGATAGAAGGAATAGACATGGAAAAGCTCAAAACGACGGTCTTGGACAGAGTCGCAAAACGAGGAGATGATGGAATTTTTCAAAGCGAACTATGGAAGAAACTCAAACTATCTAGCAGAGACGGATCAAGACTTGCTCTAAAGCTTGAAAGGCAACATCTAATCAAACGCGAGAAGGTTTTGGAAAGTGGACGCTGGACCTATAAATTAAAAATTGCCCACTTCCCAGTAAGTACACAGTCAATCGAGTCTGCTCCATGTCTCATATGTCCAGTAGAACAAAAGTGTACACTTGAAGGAGAGATTAGTCCGCGTACATGTCCTCTGATTGAGCAGTGGGTCTTAACTGAACTCTCAAGTTCTAAAAAGACTAAGAAATGAAACTAATCGACGCAAGACGGGACTTATACAGAAGATTAGCTCATCAAGAAGGATACAGAAGCAGAGCAGCATACAAGCTGAAGGAACTGAACAAATCTTACAGGATAATTGGACCGGGTTTTCATGTCCTGGATTTAGGATGTTCTCCAGGCGGATGGACACAAGTAGCTCTTGAGCTGGCAGGAAACAGAGGAAAAGTTATGGGCATTGACAAATCATTTGTTGAAGAAATTCCAAATGCTCACATAATTAGAGGTGACATCGAAGATGAATCTATTGTAGAAGAAGTGTTTGATTACTTTGGCACAAAAGTAAATGCTATAATATGCGATCTCTCCCCTCAGGTTACAGGCACATGGGCTATAGATCACTCAAGGCAAATCTCTCTAAATTATGCCGCAAGTAAAATTATGGCTCACGTGCTATCGCGCAAAGGCAATGCGTTATTCAAAGTCTTTGACGGGGAATATTCCAATGAATTTAGGGATTACTTGAAAAAGAAATTTGTAAAGGTTCAACTCAAAAAGCCCAAAGCTAGTAGAAAAACAAGCAGTGAATTATATCATATCTGCCTGGGATATTTGGGAACCTAAACTATTGACAAAATCTCATCTATTCTTGCATCCGTCTTAAAGGCGGATGGATTCATGCATGTTATGCTTGCACTAAAGCCAGCTTTCTGAATTTTTTCTATAATTTTATCTAGAGACAGTGGCGCGGAACGTTTTCTATGCGCTACCTCATCGAGGGTGTAATATGATGGAGGCATATCTACTTCCTTTAAGCACTTCTCTATGGTTTTTTTGCATGATTTATCAACTTGAAGCTTTTTTTCTTCAAGCAGCATACCTTCCAGGAAATCTTTGTTATATAGACTGCCAATCCAGAGGGGTCCAGCGTATTCTGGTTTTGAATTACAGACTTGACAAGAATTATCAACTTCAGTTATAACTTGTCTATTGCCGCATTTCTTGCAGTGTAGGATGTAACCCATGTTATTACTGGTATCAGTCTTTACAAGTACCTTGGCGTACACTTTGTAGTAATGCATGTTATTTTGCACAAAAAGGGGCACTATCGTTACGTCTAACCTTCCAGCTATCACATTCATGCATCCAAGAATTAATCTAAGGGCAATTTCGTTTCCATATTCTGTTCTTATCGAAGTTCCATAATACTTGCGTCTGCAAGCAGCGGGAAACAATCCATGCAGTACCGTTAGATCTGTAGCTGTCACAGAAAGTAGGCCTCCATGAAATGTTGCCCTAATACCACAATCAAGATAACGAGACGGTGAACCAAATGGATCAATGTCTACGATAGCACCCCGGCCTTCTCTTCTAGAATGTGAACTCAAGAATCTACAAGCCTCATCTTCTGAAAAATTACATTTTGTAACATTGTTTATTTTGGCTATTTTTTGGGCAATCTCTAATGCTTTTGGATTAACATCGTTTACGAAAACTTTTTCTACTGCATCTAATTCATTTGCGACTCTGATACTTCTTGCTCCGATGCCAGCAAGTGAATCAAGAAAAACTTTTGGTCCTCTAAAAGTTTGTAGAAATGTGGCATACGCTATGATTGAAAAATCTCTACTTATTCTGGCTCTTGGATTAAAAAACGCCGGTTCCCTCGGTGGGGAATTATCGATAAGAGAATCCTTAGGAACAAGAAGTTTTGTATTTCCTTCCACGATCTCGACAAGTTCTGTTTCCAACCCACTGTCTTATCTAAAATGATTTAATAAGTTAAAATGAATCACTTAAAGCCTCGGGCAAGGCACAGGGGTGGCTGCAAAACCCCTTTTCAATTTTTTTGGATAAATAATGAGCCTATTTTACTACTATACCAATATCCTCGTGATTGAACATCATCGAGTGCATGGATTTGCCTGCCGGAATTACATGCGTGTGCATTGTGTAGTAACCTTTCTCGTTTAAGGCAACCTTCACAAGATACTCTCCATTACCAAGGTTTTCTCCATCAAACATAGGTCCTATCATGTTCATTGTACTCATTGGTGCTCCCTTCTCTATTCCTACTATGACTTGTGCACTAGTCAGAGGTTTCTTTGTCAAACACAAGAAGAGTTATCGACTGTGGTTTGCCAGCAAATACTGCTTGACTCGATTTGAGCTTGATTATGACATCTTGAGGTACGTCGCTCATCATTGTATTACAATTCATTCCCGATCCTGAATTCATCATAGACTTTCCACCCATCATGCCAGACATCATTCCTCCCATCATTGAACTCATGCTGTCAGAATCCATCATGGAGTACGTCATAGCATTATTCTGCGATATGACATATGCAAAAGCACTGGTAGTAGCAAAGATTCCTAAGGCTGCGATCATTACAAAAACAAGTTTTCTCATTTCGTTGGTTTACTATCGCCGTGAGAGATATATGAATGCAATATTTTACAAATGTAAAGTACTCACTTTATCTATCACTTTTCCGTTTATCCGTACCATGGTCAGGGACCCCGTCTGCAAAATGGATGTAGACGAAAAGATCGCACCGTCGTCAAATCATGGCGGAAAGACTTACTACTTCTGCTGTACGTCTTGCAAAGGCGCATTCGAGAAGAATCCTACCAAGTATGCTTGAGTGAAGCCGTTCCCCATCAGTACCAGTAGTGAATTTACCGGCGAATTCTTTTCGTTTTATGATTCAATTACTGGCCTAGCCAAAAGTAAACGTGTAGATCTGAAAACCTGGTTGAGCCATAATAGTAAGTGTATGTGAACCAGCAGTACTACTAGAGACAATATTGTATAATCTATTTTCTGACACGTGAACTATTCCGTTTTGAACATCTGCTCCCGCGTAGGTGGAACTAATTGGATTTCCATCAAGCATAATCTGAAGGTCGGCCTTGTTTGCAGCAACAATATGAACATCCTTGGCAAAATACGGCAATACTATTTTGCCTGTCTGGGAGACAAGCTTCATGCTGTCAGGAAGATTCTGCCATTGGCCTTCCAGATAAAAGTGGTCTTGTTGCAGACTGGACGGAAGCAAATAGCTTACTGTCTCGTCCGACTTGAATCCTTCAGAATTTCCAAGAAAGCTTCTCCCAGTAGCAAAATTGTAACCAAAGTAGAGTTCCGGAGTCTGTTGATTTGCAAACTGATGTTCTTGTATGTTGACAAGAGATTGGTCTGCGTTAACGTTGAGCCCAAGGCGCTGGCTTCTCTCGTCCAAAAGCTGTTGTATCACTTTTTCAGTCTCGTCGTATGCCCCCTCTCCAAAGTGCGTGTGTCGTATGTGACCCGAAGAATCGGCGAGATATTCAGCAGGCCAATATCTATTTCCAAAAGCGTTCCATGTGCTGTGATCATTGTCAAGCACCGTAGGATATTTTAGACCGTACTTGGCTACAGCCATCTTGACATTGTTGATGTCTTTTTCAAATTCAAACTCTGGAGAATGAACACCTATTATGAGCAATCCCTTGTCCGAATATTTCTCGTTCCACGCCTTCAGATACGGGAATGTCCTGATACAGTTGATGCAGCTGTACGTCCAAAAATCATAGAGTACAACTTTGTCTTTCATCGCTGACTTGAGATCTTCTGGTGTAGTGTTGACATATCCTGATATTCCTACAAGGTCTGGCACAAGTGGAAATTGGCTTTCATCTACCTGCTGGACGGGGTTAGAATTAGTGACACTACCTAATGCTTGGGTGATATTATTTGCAGTGTTTTGTACCTGATTTTCTCTTGGTTTGTCTAACGTAGTAAAATAATATCCCAATCCCCCTAGCATAACAACAACGGCTATTCCAACTATAATGGCAGTTCTTACTTCATTTCTCATGTTATCAACTCAGAAGAAGATTGTTCAGTAAGGGAAAGCTTGCAATTGCAGCAAGTTGATTTGTGAAGACCAGCACTCCTAGCAACACTATGAGTGATCCCATCGTTACGGAATAGTACTTGAGATGTTTGCTCATGGACTTGATAAGTCTGGTAAATCTGGAAAAGAATACGCCCATCAAGACAAACGGAATTCCAAGTCCAAATGAATAGCTTAGGAGTAACACAAAGGCATGGCTTGGAGTAGTAGCTGCCAAAGTAAGAATGCTTCCAAGAATTGGTCCTATGCATGGGGTCCAGCAAGTGGCAAACGCAAGACCAAAAACAAAAGAAAGAGGATAGCTAACCTTGGTTCTATTTGGAAAGATTTTTTTCTCAAAATTTAATCTTGGAATCTTGGTTGATAACAACATGAACGCACCAAAACCTACTATGATTATGCCTCCGACATGATTGAGATCCGAGGTAATGCTGGAAGCTGCTGCAGAAAGTACACTATTTAAAATCACGCCAAATATCGAAAACACCACAGAAAATCCTAGGACAAAAAATATCGTATTCATCAAAACATTTAGCCTGTTGGTAGCAAGATTGATGGTACCATTGTTTCGTTGAAGCTCGGTAATCGTTGTTCCAGATATGTATGCAATAAACGCAGGTATTACAGGCAATATGCATGGAGCTAGAAAAGATCCAAGGCCTGCTAAAGCCGCAATTGCAATGGTAAGCTCCTGCATGACCTCAGATCTGCGTCATTTTATTAAGGCTTTATTCCAAATCTCTTCCATAACATTAGAACTATTTTGTGTTAACAGAAAGTATTATTTTGTCACCATCTTTGAAGACATAGTTTTGATAATCTGGAAATGGTTGACCGTTGACTGTCATCGTTACTTGTTTATATCCACTCAGATCCAAGCCCCATATGACAAGCAGCTGGCCAAGATAATAGTCTCTTATCTTGTATGATTCTACATGGATGGTGCCAGATGTATCATGAGTGTGTAATGGAGCCATTCCTGTCATGCCATACGAATCAAGTGAGTGATCGTTCCACAATGTCTGATCGATTCCAATTTGTGCTGGCACTGGTGCTTCCTTACCATCAAATACAAGTGTAAGATGAGTATGCAAATGCATCATGCCCATAGAATCTATTGGTACAGATGTGCTGCTCTTGGGTTGCTGATAGCTCATGAAGACTGCTATTCCAGCAGCTATTACTATTGCCACTCCTATAACAACTAATTTTGGTCTGTTTGATCTTTTTATTCTTGGATTCTTGTCTTGTTTTATCTTCCTTACCTCTTTTCAAGCGTTACTTGCTATGAGAGATATAAATTACCAGTAGTTTACAATTGTAAAATCTAAACACTCAGATAATGCTAAAGGTCATCCTTGTTGCAGGGTAGAACATGCGCACATTTCTGATTGTCGCATTTCCAGAAGCTGGTTGGTGCAGAGTTTTCTCCTAACTTGACTCCTCTTGTTGAATAATGAAATTCCATTTTACCTTTCTTACAATATGAACAAAGATCTTCTACTTCAAGTCTTGTCATAATTCTAAATTCCGAAGATTAAGAATGTGGCTCCATTCAATGAACTAGTTAGCAGCAGCAACCAGAACCTCGATCCTGGTCCTCTTTCTCTCTTGTCATTTGCACACTTGCATATCTCTGGGCGTGTTCGTCAGAACAGAAGTATTTGCCAAACCTCTTGAAGCTAGTTTCCTTCTTTACGTCCATTCCGCAAACGGAACAGTGTTTTGTCATTCCAAACATGTTTTTACTGGGAGAACATCCATATTTTAATCAGATAGTTTACAAATGTAAAATTTGCTGTACTGGAAAAGCGGAGGCCCGATTCCTACTTAGTTTATTCTTATGGTCGAATTAACTATAGGCGAATCGGGCTACAATTCATTTTACATAATCGTATAAAGAGATTTTTCCAAATTAGTTCCAAAAAATCAGTTGTTCTTTTTCTTTGGAGTCCACCTTTTCATTGTAAGTGAACTCATGGTGACCGACACGGAACTTGCAGCCATTGCGATTCCCGCAAGCGCCGGATACAAAAATCCCATGGCTGCAACAGGGATCAGGATTGCGTTATACATGAAGGCATAGGTCAGGTTCTGTTTTATCTTGCCAACTGTCTTCTTTGCAATCTCGATTGCAGTGACAACATCTCGAATGTCATCCCTGACAAGAATAACTTTGCCAGCCTCTATTGCAATGTCTGTCCCAGATCCTATTGCAATCCCAACGTCAGCAGCAGTAAGAGCCGGAGCGTCGTTGATTCCATCCCCAATCATAGCAACTTTCTTGCCTTCTCCCTGGATCTTTCTCACAACTTCAACCTTCCCTGATGGCAAGACGTTTGCAAAGATTCTCTCCATTCCTACCATCTGAGCTACCTTTCTTGCAGTCTTTTCGTTATCTCCCGTAAGCATTACCGGTTCTATCTTCATTGATTTCAAAATAGAGATAGCCTCTTTTGCTCCATGCTTTGGGGTGTCAAGCAATCCTATCACGCCTAGAGCTGTGTTGTCCACTGAAACAATCACTGCAGTCTTTCCTTCCTCCTGAAGTCCATCAATTATCTTATTTGAAGATGAAATGTCTATGTTTTTATTTTGCATGAATGTTGGACTGCCAACCTTTAAACTCAAATCATTGTAGGTGGCTATCACACCAAGTCCTGCAACCGCTTCAAAGTATGTCGCATCATCTATTTTCATTCCCTGATTTTGTGCATGTGCTACAATAGACTTGGCTAGCGGGTGTTCAGAGCCTTTCTCTGCAATTGCAGCAAGAGCTAGTGTTGCAATATTATTTTTGTCAGAGCTAATGGCTGGAACTACCATGGCTAATTTTTTTATCTCAATTACATCTGTCACCTGTGGTTTTCCCTGAGTTAGCGTACCAGTCTTATCAAAGATTGCTACCGAGATCTTGTTTAACAACTCCATTGCTTCTCCCCCTCTGAATATCACACCATTTGATGCACCTTTGCTCATCCCGACCATTATTGCAGTTGGAGTGGCAAGACCTAGAGCACACGGACAGGCAACAACAAGCACAGCAACCGCCGGAATTATTGCGGCGCTAGCAACGCCATGCGCTATCACCAAGTACCAGACAAGGAAAGTTAACAGAGCAACAATCATGACTGCATATGCAAAGTATCCTGCAACTTTGTCCACTAATTTTTGTAGAACTGGTTTCTTGCCCATTGCCTCTTCTACAAGTTTTACCACCTGCGAGAGGAACGAATCCGAACCAACCTTGGTGGCCTTTACAAGAATCATCCCTTCTCTGTTAATTGTTCCGCCTATCGCATTGTCTCCGACTTTTTTTGTAACAGGAACTGATTCGCCAGTTATCATGGACTCGTCTACCGCAGAAGCGCCAAGAACCACAGAAGAATCTACGGGGATCTTCTCTCCTGGTCTGACAACCAGAATATCTCCGGGTTGGATAAGCTCAACCGCAATCTCGGTCTCTTCGCCGTTTTCCTTTCTGATTCTTGCAGTCTTGGGCTGGAGCTCAAGCATCTTTCTGATTATCGAACTGGTCTTACCCTTTGTCTTTAATTCCATCCATTTTCCAAGAATTATGAAAGTGATGACTACTGAGGCAGCGTCATAATACATGCCATGCCAGTTAGGAACCGGAAAAGTGTTGAATGTACTGAAGACGTAGGCCGCGGTTGTGCCAAGCACCACAAGTGTGTCCATGTTTGCAGATCTCATCTTTGCGATTCTGAATGCACCTGTATAGAACCTGCTTCCAGTAACAAACTGAACTACTGACGCAAAGACAAACATTCCATATGCCGCAATGTTTGTTCCAGCTGCAGGCAAAAATTTGAAAACTTCTGGGTAACTCAACAGCATTACCGGAACAGTGAAAGCGATTCCAATGATGAACAAGTGTTTGAGCTTTCTTGCCTCTATGTCTTGAGTTGATACTCCAAGATCCTCACTCAGTATTTCATATCCAAGATCTGTGATCTTCTTTCTGATATCAGCAAGTGACAGTAATGCAGAGTTGTACTCTATGTTAACTTGCGAGCTTCCGTAGTTGACAGACGAAAACTTGATGCCATCTACTCGGTGAAGTTTTTGCTCAATTCTCTCCGCGTCCGTGGAATCAGAAACTCCGCCAAGCTTCAGAGTTAATTTCTCATAGACTACTTTGTAACCTATCTCCTCGATTGCCTTCTCAATGGAATCGAGTTTAACTTTGGTCTGGTCAAATTCCAGTGTAGCCTTTTCTGTCGCCAGGTTGACTTCTACCTTATTCACTCCTGGTATATCTGAAACAGATTTCTGGATAGAGCTGACACATCCTGCACAGTGCATGCCTCCTATTTTTAGCACGGTGCGCTTGGTCTTTTCTTCTTGCTTATCTACCTCTACAGTCATACAATATCATATATCACTGACATTTACTTAACTCTAGGACTTTACAATTGTAAAGTATACAAGATATACATCCATGAGACGTAATCTTTGTCATGCCGTTTAGATTAGATGATACCGATATTGCTGTACTAGAATCTCTTCTCAAGGACGGGAGAAAATCCTTCAGGCAGATTTCAAGG